>DATHYU010000128.1:0-12963 GCA_035458965.1 Acidimicrobiia bacterium
AGCGACGGTCCGAGGTGGGCGATGGGATGGGGTGCCCCGAAGAGCACGACGTCGGGACGCCACGCCCTGATCTCGGCTTCGATCCGACGCCGCACCCGTCGCGTCGGCCACATGAACCGGCGGTGGTACCGCACGACGTCCCCGGGCGCCGGACCGTCGTCCGCCGGAGCGAGGACGCGCACCTCGACCGGCATCGCGGCGACGAGGCTCCCGAGGTACTGCTGGATCCCGCCCGGCTCCGGCGGGTAGTCGTTGGTGACGAGGAGGACCCGCATCACCCGCCGGGGGTGTTGTAGTCGACGAGGACCGGGCCCTCGGCACCGAAGCGGACGTGGGAGACCGAGGCGTTGTCGGGCAGAGCGAGGCGCTGGCGGGTCGCGTGCTCCAGGCCGACGAGCGAGGCCGCAAACGCCCGGATGGCCCCACCGTGGGAGACGACCCCGACCCTTGCGTCCGGGTGGCCGGCGGCGATGCCTTCGAGGGCCCTTCGCATCCGGTGCCCGACCCCGACGAAGGTCTCTCCCGTCTCGCCGCGCGGCAGATCGTGCCGGAAGGCGGCCACGAAGGCCTCGCCGTCGCGCTCCATGATCTCGTCCGTCGTCATCCCCTCCCATCTCCCGAACGACATCTCGACGACGTCCTCGCGGACGACCGGTCGAAGCCCGTGGGCGTCGCCGAGCACGGCGGCCGTGTCCCGGGCGCGGCTCAGTGGTGAGGAGTACAGGTGGTCGAGGCCGTCGTACCAGCCGGCGAGTCGGGTGGCCTGTCGCCGGCCCTCCTCGGTGAGCGGCCCGTCGGTCGTGCCCTGCCAGGCGTCGCCGACGTTCCCTTCGCTCTCGCCGTGACGAACCAGCCCCAGGAGCGCGCCCGGGTCGGACCGATCGACGGCGGTGTGGGTGGCGTCGTTGAAGACCCGGATCTGGCGAACGCCGTCCTCGACCACGATGCGGGTGATCGCCGTGTTGACCACCGCGCCGATGGGCCAGGGACGAGCCTGCCCGCGGAACCCGAGCACGCCGGAGACGACCGAGTGGACGACGCCGCCGTGGGCGACCACCGCCGCCCGCTGACCATCGTCCAAACCGTCGATCAGTCGATCGAGGGCGCCGTCGATCCGGGCGCCGAACTCCGGCCAGCTCTCACCGCCACCGAGGCGGATCGTCTCGCCGCGGGTCAGGGAGGCGATCTGGTCGGGGAACCGCTCGTGGACCTCCGCGCGCGTCAGGCCCTCCCAGTCCCCGAGCGAGACCTCCCGCCATGCGGGATCCTTCTCGGGCTCCAGGCCGGCGATCGACGCCGTCTCGAGGACGCGGCCGAGATCCGAGGAGACGACGCGGTCGTAGGAGCGGCCGGCGAGCCGGCGGCCGAGGTCGGAGGCCTGCCGCCGCCCTCGCGCGGTCAGCGCCGAGTCGCCGTGGCCCTGCCAGACGTCGCCGACGTTGCCCTCGGTCTCCCCGTGGCGGATGAGTGTGATCTCGACGGCGATCGCTGGCTCCTGGTCGAACGGGCGTAGGGTATGCCGCTGTGAAGCCGTACTTCCTCGCCCAGACCGACGACGCCTTCCTCGGCCTGCCCACCGACACCGCCGACATCGTCGTGTGGCTGCTCATCGCCGCCGTGATCCTGGGGCTCTACCTGCTCGTCCAGCGCACCCGGCGTCGCGCCGAGGACGCGTTCTGGGAGCGCAAGCGGCGCGAACGCGAGGCGGAGCGCGGACGACCGGACCTCGAGTAGCGGCGGTTCGGATGCCGACCGTCCCACAACGCCGGAGCGCCCGCCGACAGGCGGGCGCTCTCTCACAGGCGGAGGACGATGTGCGAGCCCCCGCTCAGACGAGGTCCTGCTCGCGGATGCCGAAGCTCGGATGGCGGAGGCGGCACAGGGCCAGCTTCTCGAGCTGGCGGATCCGCTCCCGGGTGAGGTTGAACTCCTCACCGATCTCCTCGAGCGTGCGCGGGACCCCGTCGAGGAACCCGTAGCGGAGCGCCAGGATCCGGCCCTCCCGTTCGGGGAGCCGGCCGATGGAGCGGCGCAGCGAGGAGGCGATGTCCATCTCCTCGGTGACGCGCACCGGGTCGATGGCGTCCTCGTCCTCGATGAAGTCGCCGAGCTGGGCGCCGTCCTCGCCGACGGGTTGTTCGAGCGACACGGTGTCGGCGACACCGAGGGCGAGCTCGACCTTGTCGACCGTGACACCGGCCTCCTCGGCGATCTCATGGGGCTTGGGATCACGGCCGAGCTCCGCCTTGAGGCTGGCCTGTGCGGCCCGTACGGCGGCGAGCGTGTCGTGGAGGTGCACCGGGATGCGAACGGTCCGCGACTTGTCGGCGATGGCCCGGGTGATGGCCTGGCGGATCCACCACGTGGCATAGGTCGAGAACTTGAAACCCTTGCGCCAGTCGAACTTCTCGACGGCGCGAATGAGGCCGAGGTTGCCCTCCTGGATGAGGTCGAGGAAATCGATGCCCGAGGTGTTGGCGTACCGGCGGGCGTTGGCGACGACGAGGCGCAGGTTCGCGGTGAGGAAGTCGTCCTTGGCCTGGCGGCCCATCCGCACGAGGCGCTTCAGCTCGACCTCCTCGGCCTTGCCCTTGAAATCGCCTTCCTCGAGACGCACGACGGCCTCTTCGCCGGCCTCGATCTTCTGTGCGAACTCGACCTCGAGCTCGGCCGTCAGCAGCTCGTACTCGCCGATCGCCGTCAGGTACTGGCTGACGAGATCGGTGGTGAGCCGTCCACGATCATCGGTCAGCTTGTTGCGGTCCCGTTCGCGGCGCGTTCGACTAGAAACTGCCATTGATGCCTGTGTCCTCTCCAACGGTGGTCGGCGGATCCGGGGGGAGAATCCGCCGGGGTGTCATGTGCCACGGCCACCATGCCAGAGCGCGACGGTTATGGGAACCCCCTTTGTGACAATCCGTGCGCATGTTTTTGGCGCACGAACGGCGAGAAGCCGCGAGGCGCGTCCGCGCCCGGCGGCCGGACGCGAGGGCGCCCCCGCCGATCCCGACGGGGGCGCCCCCCTTCGATCTGGCGGTGCCGGCCGCTACACGAACGCCGACGCGAAGATCAGCGACACGATCGTCATCACCTTGATGACGATGTTCATGGCCGGACCCGACGTGTCCTTGAAGGGGTCGCCGATCGTGTCGCCGACCACGGCGGCCTTGTGGGCCTCCGAGCCCTTGCCGCCGAAGGCGCCCGCCTCGATGAACTTCTTCGCGTTGTCCCACGCGCCACCGGCGTTCGCCATGAAGATGGCGAGCAAGAACCCGGTGACGAGGGCGCCGGCGAGGAACCCGCCGAGCGCCTCGGGGTCGATGAACCCGATGATCAGCGGCAGCGCCACGGCGAGGGCGCCGGGGATGATCATCTCTCGGAGCGCCGAGGTGGTCGAGATGTCCACGCACTTGGCGTACTCGGCCTTGGCAGACGGATCTCCCTCGCGCAGGCCCGGGATCTCACGGAACTGGCGCCGCACCTCCTCGATCATCTGGTTGGCGGCCCGGCCGACCGCCTTGATCGTGAGCGCCGCGAAGAGGAACGGGAACATCGCTCCCAGGAACAGGCCCATCGTCGTGCCGACCTGGAGGATGTCGATGGTGTCGAGGATCACCTCGCCGCCCTTGGCGATCGACGCGGCGTTGATCGCCTCCCGGAACGTGAAGAAGAGCGCCAGTGCCGTGACCGCCGCCGAAGCGATGGCGAAGCCCTTCGCCACGGCCGCGGTCGTGTTGCCGAGGGAGTCGAGGGCATCGGTCGACTCGCGGACCTCCGGCGGGAGGTGCGCCATCTCGGCGATGCCGCCGGCGTTGTCGGCGATCGGGCCGTACGCATCGACGGACACGGTGATGCCGAGCGTCGAGAGGACGCCGATCGCCGCGATGGCGACGCCATAGATACCGCCCTGATCCCAGGCGAGCTCTCCCGCCCAGTACGCCCCGCCGATGCCGGCAACGGTCACGATCACCGAGAACGCCGCCGACCGCATGCCGTCGGCGATGCCGGCGAGGACCACCGTGGCCGGCCCCGTCTCCGCCTGGCGGGCGATCTCCTTCACGGGCCGGAAGTGGTCGCTCGTGAAGATCTCCGAGATCTGTCCGATGAGCAGGCCCACGGCGAGGCCGATGATCACGGCGAGGAACAGCCCGATCGGGTTGTCGACGCCGTCGACGCCGCCGAACAGCCAGAACGTGAGGCCGAGCACGCCGGCCACCGTGATGGCGGCCGCGCCGTAGGTGCCCTTGTGGAGCGCCGCGGCGAGGTTCCCGCCGGTCGGGCGGACCAGGAAGGAGCCGATGATCGACGCGATCATCCCGATCGCCGCGACGGCGAGCGGGAAGACGACCGCCTCCTGGACGAAGCCGCGCCCGGCGAACACGATCGCGGCGAAGGCGATCGGGGCCACGAGCGAGCCGACGTAGGACTCGAAGAGGTCGGCACCCATGCCGGCGACGTCGCCGACGTTGTCGCCGACGTTGTCCGCGATGACGGCCGGGTTGCGGGGGTCGTCCTCGGGGATGCCGGCCTCCACCTTGCCGACGAGGTCGGCTCCGACATCGGCGGCCTTCGTGTAGATGCCGCCGCCGACACGGGCGAACAGGGCGATCGACGAGCCGCCGAGGCCCACCGCCGTGATCACGTCGAAGGCGTCGTCGACCTTCATCCACTCCACGAACACGAGGTATGCGAGGCCCAGGCCGGCGAGCCCGAGGCCTGCGACGGTGAAGCCCATGACGGCGCCGCCGCGGAAGGCGAGGGGAAGGGCCTTCGTGATGCCGCCCTGACGGGCTGCTTCGGCGGTCCGGGCGTTGCCGGCCGTCGCGATGCGCATGCCGATGAACCCGGCCAGCGCACTGAGCGTGGCCCCGAAGAGATAGGCGACGGTCCCCCATGGCCAGCCCCAATCGAGGAGGACGCTGATGAGCACGGCCATGCCGACGACGAAGACCGCCACCCAGGTGTACTCGCGTCTGAGGAACGCCATCGCGCCCTCGCGGATGGCCGCCATCAGCTCTTGCATGCGTTCGTTGCCGGCGGGCGCTGCCATCACCTGCCGGCCGAACCACACGGCCAGCAGGAGCCCTGCGATCGCCGCGCCCACGGCGATGTACGTCCAAACGACGGGGTCCACGGATACCACTCCCGAAATCGGCGGTGAGACCGGCGAAATCATAGACCCGGCGCGAGCCCCAATCGGAAAGCGTGCACTCGCCCGACCCGGGAACGACGGACCCGCTCTCGCCGGACACCCCGGTCAGCGGAACCGGGCGCGCCGCCGATCGTCGATCCACAGCGCGACGCCGCCGGCACCGAGGACGACGCCGACGATCAGGGGAATCGGACGAAGCCCTTCGTCCAGCGGCTGCTCGTGGGCGACGAGCTCCATGGTCTCGGCATCGAGGTACGACTCGCCGCCCCTGTCGGGATCATGGTGGCGCCAGGCCCCGGTGATCCTCACGATCGGCCCGCGGTGGCGGTAGCCACCCGGCGTGTCCGATCTGGCGATGGAGAACAGGCCATCGGGGATCCGCACGCCGATCCCGACGTTCCCGCCGGCGAGGGAGCCGCCGGCGAGCAGTGGCGCCGCGGCGTAGGCATCGTCGTTGATCTGGGTCCAGACGTGGCCGTCTCGCCCGCCGTAGTCGCCCACGAGCTCGCCCACGACCGTGATCGATGACACCGCCGGGGCCGCGAACGACGCGGGGTCGGCGAGGAGATCCGCCACGGCGACGACGTCCTCCTGGGCACCCGCCGGGGCGGCCCAGAGCAGGAGCAGGAGCAGCGTTGCCAGGGCGCGCCGCATCATCGTCCTCTCCACCACGCCCAGAGGAAGCCGACGAGCACGAAGGCGGCGGCGAACTCCAGCCTGCCGAGCCACATCTGGAGGAGATAGACGACCTGCAGGAGCACCGGCATCGAGGGATCGGTCAGCCCAACCGACAGGCCCACGTTGGCGCCGGCGCTGACCGACTCGAACAACGCCGCCTCGAGCGGGTACCCGTATGCGAGGCCGACGCCGGCGCCGAGCAGGAACAGCGCCACGTAGAGCAGTGACACCGTCATCACCGCCTGGGACACCTTGGGCGTGAGCTCCCGGCGCCGGCCGCCCTGGCGGTAGCTGCGCGACATCAGGGCGCGCTCGGGCAGGAGCACCTCGCGCATCTGGTCCCGGACGGTGCGAACCGTCAACCCGACACGGAGCGCCTTCACGCCCCCGGCGGTCGACGACGCCATCCCTCCCAGTGCCATCGCGATCGCCATTCCGCCGAAGGCGAGACCACCCCAGGTGGCGAGCTCGGCGGACCCGATCGTCGCGAAGCCCGTGCCCGTGTGCGCCGAGAGCACGTGGAAGACTCCCTGACGCGCCATGCCCAGGACCGAGTCGTGGATCCCGAGTGCTGCAAGCCCGATGAAGGTGAGCACGAGGGTGATGCCGAAGGTGGCCACGATCGACCGGGTCTCGAGGCTCCAGAGGGTGGACCGCCGTGCGGGCTCGCCGCGGCGGCGCCGGCCCGGTGCCCGCCACAACGCGAAGTGGAGGCCGAAGCTCATCGCTCCGGCCACCATCAGGACCGCGGTCACCGCCTCGAACAGTGCCGAGTGGTAGTACCCGAGGCTCGTGCTCTGCGGGGCGAACCCCCCGGTGTCGAACCCGGCGAAGAAGATCATGAGGCCGTGGAACAGGGACCGCCCGGGGGTGAACCCCAGGCCGAGCCAGGCGGTCAGCGCCAGGGCGGCGACACCGAACACGAGGTGGACGAGCGCCACGCCCCAGATGAAGCGGGCCGTCGAGGTGACGGAGGGCAGGATCTTCTCGTCGCGCGCCTCGCCGTAGTACAGGGTGAGCCCGGCCCCGCCCGCGAACAGCGACAGTGCGGCGATGATGATCCCCTGTCCTCCGAGGAAGTGCAGCAGGTGCCGCCAGAAATTGAGGGACGGCGCCAGGTGGTCGAGATCCTGGAGCAGCGAGAGCCCGGTCGTGGTCAGGCCGCTCATCGCGTCGAAGTAGGCGTCGAGGAGATCGCCGAAGTGCCCCGACATCGCGAGCGGGATCGAACCGATCAGCGGGACGGTGATCCAGGTGACCGCGACGACGACCATCCCGTGACTCCACTCGAGTGTCTTCGACGCCGGAGGGTGTCGCTGCAGGAGCGATCCCCCGATCAGGAACACCCCGATCATGAGGGCGAAGGACGACAGCGGAGCCCACTCCCGGCCGAAGGCCGCCCACAGCAACGGCACCACCCCGGCGACGCCTGCGATGTGGAAGATCGTGCCCAACGAGAAGGCGATGGTCCGCAGGTCGTCGGAGGACGGCCGTACGAGCATCAGAAGGCGAGCAGGATGATCGCCGCCGCGACGATCGACGCGGCGATGGCGGCGGCGGCCACGGCGGCCTCGGCTGCGAAGACCCAGATGCCTCCGAGGAGGGCGCCCAGGAGGTCGCGTGGCCGCCTCACTCGGGCACCTCGCAGAGCGCCGCCTTCACGCCCGACTCCAGGTCGAGCGACGTCACCGCCAGCACGCGGTCACCCGCCTGGATCACCGTGTGACCCCGGGGAATGATCACCGCTCCCTCTCGCGTCACGCGAACGAGCACCGCATCGACGGGCAGTGCGAGATCCATCACGGCTCGCGGCGGCACGTTGTCGGGGACGACGACCTCGATGACCGTGAGGTTGCCCCCGAGCTCACCGAGCACGATCCGGCTCTCGACGGCGACCTCGGCGGTGTTGGCGATGATCTGGGACACGAGGCGCGTCACCGAGACCGTGCGGATGCCCAGCGCCTCGAAGGTCCTCTCGTTGCGGGGATCGTTCACCCGGGCGACGACCTGGAGCCGCCCACCGCCGAGCGCCTCGCCGAGCTCGGCCGCGACCAGGTTCACCTCGTCCTGGCCCGTGACCGCCAGGAGCCAGTCGGCCCGGGCGACGTCTGCCGACTCGAGGAGCCCGACATCGGTGCCGTCGCCCTCGATGACGAGGCAGCCGACCGTGTCCGCCAGCTTCGGGGCCTCGATCGTGTCGGGCTCGAACACGGTGACGGTGTGGCCGTCGGCCACGAGCCGGCGGGCGAGCGCGCCACCGACCTTGCCGCCGCCGACCACGATGACCCTCATCGCCGCCTCGCGGTCGTGCCCTGGAGATACCGGCGAACCCGCGACAGGACCCCGCGTCGCGCGGCGGCGACCACGATGTCGCCTTCGACCAGAGGTGTGTCGTCGTCGGGGATGAACACCCGGCCGCCGCGCTGCACCGCAGCGATCCGAAGCTGGGCGCTCACCTCGAGCTCGTGTGCCTGCATGCCGTCACCGCGCTGGCCCACGGTCATCTCGACGATCTGGATCGATCCCGCCGGGAAGGTCAGGTGGTAGGCGAAGTCGGCCTCATGGACGCGTTCGACGACGACACCGGCGATGAGTTGGGTGCCGGTCACGTAGTCGACACCGAGCGCCCGGTACACGTCGGCGCGTCCGGGATCGCCCAGTCGGGCGATCGTCTTCTCCACCCCGAACACGTTCTCGGCGACCTGGACCGCCATGAGATTGGCGTTGTCCGAGCTGGTGAGCGCCAGGAACACGCGGGCATCGCGAATGCCGGCTTCCTCGAGGATCTCGACGTCGAACGCCTCGCCGACATGGAATGTGCCGTCGAACGTCGATCCGAGGTCGGCCTCCACCCCGGGATCGTGATCGACGACGGAGACGTCGTCCCCCGCCTCGGAGAGCGCCGCGGCCACGGACCGGCCGACGCGACCCCCACCAGCGATGACCACACGCACGCGTTCACCTCCGGTCGATCAGCGTAGCCAGGGCTACCGGCGCCACAGCTCCCGGGTGAAGAGCAGGAGCACCGGGAAGATCTCGAGACGCCCGACGATCATCAGCCCCGAGAGCAGGAACTTCCCGCCGGAGTGGATCCCGAGGTAGTTCCCCGACGGTCCGACCTCGGCGAGGCCCGGGCCGACGTTCCCGAGCGCCGACGCCACGGCGGAGGCCGAGGTGACGAGGTCCTTGCCGATGCCCAGGCTCGACTCGATGAGACCGAGCAGGAGGGTCCCCGTCATGAAGATGAACATGTAGAACAGGAAGAACGACTGGACGCTCTCGACGATGGGGTCCGGAACCGGCTTCTTTCCCATCCGCACGACGAAGACCCCACGCGGATGGATGAGTCGGCGCAGGTCGCGTCGGCCCGCACTCGTCAGCACCCCGAGGCGGTAGCTCTTCACCCCACCCGCCGTCGATCCCGCCATGCCGCCGACGAAGAAGAGGCCGACGATCGCGATCTGGATCGCCGCGTCCCACTGCCCGAAATCGGCCGTGGCGTAGCCGGTGGTGGTCACCAGCGACGTCGCCGTGAACGCTGCGTCGCGGATGACGGTCCCGACGGCGCCGTTCCAGGTGCCGAACGCCAGGAGCACGGTGGCTCCGAGGAGGATCATCCCGTAGAGGCGGAACTCACTGTTCCGGGCGTACACGAGGGGGTCCCGCAGCGCCCGGAAGTGGAGCGCGAACGAGGCGCCCGCGATGGCCATGAAGGCGATGACGACCCATTGGGAGTACGCGCTGAAGGCGCCGAGGGATCCGACCTCGGTGCTGAAGCCGCCCGTCGACATCGTGGTGAAGGCATGGGCGATCGACTCGAACAGCGACATGTCCCCGAGGAACAGCAACACGACCTCGATCCCGGTGAGGGCGACGTAGACGAGCCAGAGCCGCTTCGCCGTCTCCCGGAAGCGCGGGGTGAGCCGATCGGGCTGGGGCCCCGGGGACTCGGCGCGCGCCAGCTCGACGCCCCCGACGCCGAGCAGCGGGAGGATGGCGATGGAGAGGACGATGATCCCCATCCCGCCCAACCACTGGGTGAGGGATCGCCAGAGCAGGACCCCGTGGCCCAGTTGGCCGGGATCGGGCACCACCGACGCCCCCGTCGTGGTGAAGCCGGCAGCGGTCTCGAAGAATGCGTTCTCGATCCCGGAGATCGCGCCCGTGAAGAGGTACGGCAGGCATCCGGCGAAGGAGATCGCGAACCACGACAGGGCGACGGTCGCAAACCCCTCGTGAGTGGTGAGCTCGCCCCTCTGGCCCACCACCCGCCATGCGACGAGCCCCACGGCGATCGAGATCCCGGCAGCCGCAAGGATGCCGAGGGCGTCGTCCCACTCCTGGTACACCGCCGCGACGCCGGCGGCGACGATCATGCCGACCCCCACGGCGGCCACCACCGGGCCGATGACGGAGAAGAGCCGGCGATAGTGCATGGTTCAGTGCCTCTCGAGGTTCCCCCCCCTCGAGGGGAGAACGGGCGGCGCAGCCGCCGGGGAGGGGGTGCACGACCCGCTTGTCGATGGAGGCGGCGGTTCAGGCAAAGATCGACTCCACCGAGCGGATGGCCTCGGGGAGGGCGACGACGATCAGCCGATCGTGCTCTTCGATGACCGTGTCTCCGTGCGGGAGGAACGCCTTCCCGTTGCGGAGCACGCCCCCCACGATGACCGTCCGCGGCAGCCCGATCGCCCGCAGGTCCTTGCCGACGGCCTCGCTTCCCGGCTCGACCTCGAGCTCGATGGCCTCGGCTGCGGTGTCCTGGAAGGTCGCCACCGAGTGCACATGGCCCCGGCGCACGAACCGCAGGATCGCGTTGGCCGCCGACAGCCGGGACGACACACCGGCGTCGATCCCGACGCCGGGAAGCAGCCCGACGTACTCGAAGCGGTGAAACCGGGCGACGGTGGTCGGGGCGCCGAGGGCCTTGGCAAGGAGGCACCCGACGATGTTGACCTCGTCCCATCCGGTCAGCGCCAGGAAGGCATCGACGTTCTCGATGCCCTCGTTCTTCATCATGCGCGGGTCCATGGCATCGCCCTGCACGACGACGATCTTGTCCGAGGTCGCCGCCAGCGACCGGCATCGATCGGCGTCCCGGTCGAGGATCACGGTCTGGATGCCGTTGCGAGCGAACTTCTCCGCGGCCAGGCCGGCGAGGCGCGTGGCACCGAGGATCATGGCCCGACGAGCCCGATGATCGTCGAGCCCCATGAACTCGATGGCCTCGTGGGTGCGATCGCCGCGAGCCATGACGAGGACATGGTCCCCGGCCTCCACCGTGGTGTCTCCCCGGGCGATCTTCGGCTCGCCGTTGCGGACCACCGCGGTGACCAGCCAATCCCAACCCTTCACATGGGCGCGCAGATCGGCAAGCGTCATCCCGTCGAGCTTCGCCCCCGGGGCCACGTAGCCGCCGAGGAGAGCGAGGCGTCCGTCGGCGAAGTCCACCATCTCCGAGACGCCGCTCTTGCGCACCAGCCGGAGCAGCTCGGCGGCGAGCTCCTCGGTCGGGTCGATGATGTGGTCGACGCCGTCGATGCCGTGGCGGCCGCGCAACGCCGGGTCCTCGACCCGGGCCACCTTGAAGGGGACGTCGTACACGGAGGCGGCCTGACAGGCGAGGATGTTGACGGCGTCGGAGTTCGTCACGGCGATGAGGAGCCCGGCGTCTTCGATCCGGGCCTCCTCGAGGACCGAGGGGCTCGCACCGTTGCCCGTCACGACGAGGGCATCGAGGCGCGCCTGCAGCTCGTCGGCCATCGCCGGGTCCGACTCGATGACGACGACGTCCTGTCCGTCGACGGACAGGCGCTCGGCGAGGTGGGAACCGACGGCACCGGCACCGATCACGACGATGTGCATGGGCTCCCCTACGACGTCATGGCAGCCGAAGGCTAGTGGCGGGAAGCCGCTCTCCCGAACCGGAACGTCCGATGCCCGGGAGCTTCGCGTTCGCGACCGACCACCGGTGCCTGCAGCACACCGGTACTCTCCGCCCCGACATGGCCGAGGGACCACCTACCGAACGGAACGAGCGCATCCACACCACGTGGCTGCACTCGTCACGCACCCTGCCGGCACGGTTCATCCGGCCCGTCCTGCGATTCACCCACATCGAGTCGGCCGGCGGAATCGTGCTGCTCGTGGCTGCCATCGCTGCGCTCGCCTGGGCGAACGCACCGTTCGGTGAGTCCTACGAGCACTTCTGGGAGACCCCCATGGAGTTCTCCCTCGGACCGCTCCACCTCGAGGAGACGCTGCGCCACTTCGTCAACGACGGGCTCATGGCCATCTTCTTCTTCGTCGTGGGCCTCGAGATCAAGCGAGAGCTCGTGCTGGGCGAGCTGCGGGATCCGAAGGCCGCGGCCCTTCCCGCGTTCGCGGCACTCGGCGGGATGATCGTTCCCGCCGGGCTCTATCTCCTCATCGTCGGCGGCGGCGAGGCGTCCAGCGGATGGGGGATCCCGATGGCGACCGACATCGCCTTCTCGGTGGGCATCATCTCGCTGCTGGGCCGCCGGGTGCCGGTCGGCGCCAAGCTCTTCCTGCTCGCGCTCGCGATCGTCGACGACATCGGGGCGATCGCCGTCATCGCCATCTTCTACACCGAGCAGCTCTTCTTCGGCTGGTTCGGGGCGTCGGTCGTCACCCTGGCGCTCATCTGGCTCGCCCAGCGGATCGGCATCCGCTCGATCGCCATCTATGCACTCCTGGCCGCCTTCGCCTGGCTGTTCCTGCTCGAGTCCGGCGTGCACGCAACGCTCGCCGGCGTCGCCATCGGGTTCCTGACGCCGGCCGGATCGATGTACAGCGACCGCGAGTACCACGACAAGCCGACCCGCCTCCTCGACCGGTACGACTTCGACGCCGCCGCTCCCCACGGCGCCGAGCGGGTCGACCACGACGCCCTCGAGGTCGCGGCCGTGGCCCGGGAGTCGGTGTCACCCCTCCAGCGGGCCGAATACGCCCTCCACCCCTGGTCGTCGTTCCTCATCGTCCCGATCTTCGCCCTGGCGAACGCAGGCGTGCGGTTCGCCGGCGTCGACATCGTCGAGGCCGCCACGAGCAGCGTGGCCATGGGCGTCGCCGTCGGCCTGGTCGTGGGCAAGTTCGTCGGCAGCTCGATCTTC
>DATHYU010000129.1:0-11732 GCA_035458965.1 Acidimicrobiia bacterium
CGCCGCCGTTCCATATCGGGCCACGAGGGACCGCCGGCGATCGGGGTGCAGGCCTGCGGCAGCGAGCTGCAGGCGATCGTCGGCGCTCATGGGTCCACCCGCAGCGCCAGGGCCTCCGCGGCGTGCTCCTCGGCGACGATCTCGGCGTCGCCGAGGGCGGCGATCGTCCGAGCCACCCGCCAGATCCGGTCCACGCCGCGAGCGGTCAACGAGAGCCGTTCGCCCGCGGACCGAACGAGCCGTCGCGCGGCCTCGCCGATCACCGGCGGACCGGCGTCGAGGCGCCGGCGGGCGTCGAGGACCCGGGGACGCACATCGGCCGTCGCCTCGGGAGGCTCGCCCTCGAGATCGCCGAGCGCCACCCGCGGGACGACGATGCGCAGATCGAACCGGTCGAGCAGCGGGCCCGACAGGCGGCGCCGATACCGGGCCACGGCGGCATCGGGGCACCGGCAGGGCACCCGAGGATCGCCCAGGTGGCCACAGGGGCAGGGATTGGTCGCCGCCACGAGTTGGATCCGACTCGGGAACTCGACGGTCCCGGCCGCCCGACCGATCTCGACCGTGCCGGACTCGAGCGGCTGGCGAAGGGCGTCGAGGAGGTGTGGTGGGAACTCACCGAGCTCGTCGAGGAAGAGCACACCTCGGTGAGCGAGCGACAACGCGCCCGGCCGCGGCAGCCGACTGCCGCCCCCGATCAGGCCTGCCGCCGACGTCCGGTGATGGGGTGCCCGGAAGGGCGGCGCCACGGAGACACCGCGAACGCGTCCGGCCGCCGCCCAGATCCGGGCGACCTCCAGGGCGGCGTCGCCGTCGAGGGGCGGCAGCAGGCCCGGCAACGCGCGGGCCAGCATGGTCTTGCCACCCCCGGGGGGCCCCACCATGAGCAGGTGGTGACCCCCGGCCGCGGCGATCTCGACGGTGCGCCGCGCCACCGGCTGCCCGCGCACCGCCCCGAGGTCGACCGGCGGGGCGACGGCCGGCCGCTCTGCAGGCGGAGGGACGACGCCCCCGTCGTCTCCCAGGGCGACGGCAACCGCATGGGCGAGCGAGCGAACCGCCCGCACGTCGGCTCCGACGGCTGCGGCCTCCACGGCCGCGTCGAGCGGGAGCAGGCATCGCGTCGATTGACGGCGCGCCACCAGCGCCGCCCCGATCCCCTCCCGGGCGGTCCGCACCCCGCCGTCGAGTGCGAGCTCGCCGACGGCGACGACGTCGGCGGCTGCGGCGGGGACGATCCGGGCGGCGGCGAGGATGCCCAGGGCGATCGGGAGGTCGTAGGCCGATCCGGCCTTGGGGAGGTCGGCCGGTGCGAGGTTGACGGTCAGCCGACGGTTCGGGAAGGCGAACCCGCTCGACGCGACGGCGGACCGCACCCGCTCCTTCGCCTCGCGGACGGCCGTGTCGGGCAGGCCCACGAGCGAGAACGACGGCGTGGAACCGCCGACGTGGACCTCGACCCGGACGGGCCGGGGATCCACGCCGACGAGGGCGACAGAGGTGACGGCGGCGAACATGCCCTCAGGATGAGGAGCCGGTGTGACGCGAAGAGGTCAGCCGACCACACCACCCCCGGACCGGCCGCGAGCGCGGCGATGCCCCACGCCCGTCGATCCGACTCGGTGAATCGACTCGGGCGAACCGGCGCCGCGGAGGCCGTCACCGACCCCGGAACTCGGGATCCCGCTTCTGGACGAAGGCGGCAACCCCCTCGAGGGCGTCCTCCGACGACAGGCAGACCGTCTGCGCCTGGGCCTCCAGGGCGAGGGCCTCGTCGAAGCTCAACTCGAAGGAGCGGTCGATGGCCGCCTTGACGAACCGCTGGGCCAGGGGCGCCCCGGCGGCCAGCGACTCCGCGACCGCTCGCGCCCGATCCATGAGGTCGTCGACGGCGACGACCTCCAGTGCGAGCCCGTACTCGACCGCCTCGGCGGCGTCGATCACCCGGCCGGACAATGCCAACTCCTTCGCCCGGGCGAGCCCGACCCGCCGCGGGAGGACCCAGGTCCCGCCGAAGTCCACGGTCAGCCCCCGCCGCACGAAGATCTGGGAGAACCGCGCCCGGTCGGAGGCGATCACGAGATCGCACCCGAGGGCGAGGTTGCAGCCGGCACCCACCGCCACACCGTCGACCGCGGCCACGGTCGGCTTCGTCGACGTGTGCAGTGCCCGGGCGGCATCGTTGACGTGCCGCATCGACTCGTACCGCTCGGCCGACGTCTCCAGGGGCACCTCCGCCGACAACTCCGCTCCGGAGCAGAAGTCGCCTCCGGCACCCGTCACGACGAGCACCCGCTGGTCGGACTCCTCGAAGTCGCGCAGCACCCGGGCGAGCTCGGACCATCGGTCCATCGGGATGGCGTTGCGCCGGCCCGGGTTGTCGAGCGTCAGCAGCCGGATCCGGCCCTCGTCCTCGATGCGGAACATCGTGGTGACTGTACCCCTGAACCTCCGGAAGGATCACCGCCCCCTCTACAGTCCGCGCATGGGGTTCAACCCGTTCCGAGACCAGCGCAAAGACCTGGTGGACGTCGTGATGGTCGTCGCCACGATCCTCGTCGCAGTGGCGCTCGTGCTCTGGGCGGCACTGGCGTAGGGCGGACGCGGTGGACACCGAGAACGTTTCCCTGGTCCAGCCCCACGCCGCCCGCAAGGTCTATCGCTGTCCGGGATGCGAGGGCGAGATCGAGGTGGGGGAAGGGCACCTCGTCGTCGTCCCCGACGACGCGCCCGACCTGCGTCGCCACTGGCACCGGGGGTGCTGGTTCCGGGAGCAGCGGCGGCAACGCCGCTGAGCCCTCATGCGCCGCCGACGTCGCGGATCCAGCGCACCACCGCGCCGTCCTCCTCGAGGCGAACGGTCACGAGATCGCAGCGCACGGCGGCGCCCAGCGCGGCGGCGGCCCGGCGGAGGCGCGCCGCCTGGTCGGAGGTGAAGGCGTCGACGGGCTCGGCGCCGACTCGGGTCTTCACCTCGACGGCGACCGTGCGAGACCCATGACGGGCCACGAGGTCGACCTCGTCACGACCGAGACGCACGTTGCGGGCCACGATCCGGAGACCGCGGCGTTCCAGCATCCCGGCGGCGACGTCCTCGCCGAGCCGGCCGATGCGGGCTAGGCGTCGGGCATCTCGAGCTCGGGGTGCTCGAGCTCCTCGATGTTCACGTCCCGGAACGTCATCACGCGCACGTTCTCCAGGAATCGGGCCGGCCGGTACATGTCCCATACCCAGGCGTCCTCGAGTCGGATCTCGAAATAGACGGACCCGCCAGACTCCTGCGTCCGAAGATCCACCGTGTTGGCGAGGTAGAAGCGCCGCTCGGTCTCGACGACGTAGCGGAACATCGGGAGCACGTCGCGGTACTCCCGGTAGATCTGCAACTCGACGTCGGATTCGTACCGCTCGAGGTCTTCTTCACTCATCGGTGGCTCCTGGGAGATGGGTCGAGGTCGCCGAGGCGCGCATGGTACCGCTCACCGCGACTCGAGTGAGGTCCATCGGGTCACGGGATCACGATGCCCGGCGGGTGCGACACGATCGGGCCGCCCGCCCACGGCTCACGGCGGCCGGGCCCTCCACTACAACCCGCCCCATCGGCTCGGGGGCCAGACCTTCACGAAGGCCTTGCCGATGATGGCCGAGTCGTGGATGGGCCCGAATCGGCGGCTGTCCTGGCTCGCCGACCGGTTGTCCCCCATGACGAAGACGTGATCCTCGGGAACGGTCACCGGCCCGAAGTCGGGCATCCGGGAACCGGCGCGGACATAGGGCTCGTCGAGGGCGACATCGTCCACGAAGACGGTGTTGTCCCGGATCCGGATGGTCTCGCCGCCGACGGCGATCACCCGCTTGATCAGCGCGGACTCGGGGCTCGACAGACCGAGGGACTCCCCGATGTTGCGCACGACGGCCTGGAGGATGTTCTCTCCGCCGTTGTCCGGAACGAGCGGCGAGTCGAAGACGATGACGTCGCTGTACGCCGGGTTCCCGAAGCGGTACGCGAGCTTGTTGACCATCACCCGGTCGCCCTCGAGCAGCGTGTCGCGCATCGACGCCGACGGAATGAAGAAGGCCTGGACGAGGAAGGTCTTGATGAGGATCGCCACCACGAGGGCGACGAGCACGAGCACCGGGAGCTCTCGCCAGAAGGACCGGCGGGCATCCCCCTTCTCGCCCCGCGCCTGGGCGTCGGCGCGCAGACGCTCGAGGGTCGCGTCGTCGAAGGGCTGGTCCGCCGGGGGCGGCGGGACCGCGTCGTCCGCGATCGGCTCGACGCTGAATGACAGCTCGTCGGGCGCGTCGGCGTCGGGGTCGAAGGGATCGGTCACGAGGCGACGTTACTCCCCCACCGGGGCTCCGCAGAGACGCGCTAGTCGCGCTTCTCCTTGATGCGGGCGGCCTTGCCGGCGCGCTCGCGCAGGAAATAGAGCTTGGCGCGACGCACGTCGCCTTTGCGCAGGACCTCGATGGAGGAGACGATCGGAGCGTGGACCGGGAAGATCCGTTCCACACCGATGCCGAAGCTGATCTTGCGAACGGTGAAGGTCTCGCGAACCCCGCCACCGTCCCGGCCGAGGACGACGCCCTCGAAGGCCTGGATCCGCTCGCGACCGCCCTCGACGACGCGCACGTTCACCCGGACCGTGTCGCCGGGCGCGAATTCGGGGATGTCGTCGCGCAGGAACGCGGACTCGATGTGGTCGAGCGTGTTCATCGGGGGTTCCTCCGAGGGAAACGCGCGGACGCGTGCCGTCCGGCGAAGCCGGAGTCTAACCATCCTCCGGAGACTGTGTGAAATCTGGATCGAGGAGGTCCGGACGCCGACGGCGGGTTCGTTCGAGCCGCTGTTCCCGGCGCCAGGAGGCCACCTTGGCGTGGTCGCCCGACAGCAGGATGTCGGGGACGGCCCACCCGCGGAAGTCGGCGGGCCGGGTGTACTGCGGCTCCTCGAGCAGTCCGTCCCTGAAGCTCTCCGACGCCGCCGATTCGGGATTGCCGAGCACCTCGGGCAGCAGCCGGGCGACACCCTCGACGATCGCCAGGGCGGCCACCTCCCCGCCCGCGAGCACGAAGTCGCCGAGGGACGCCTGCTCGTCGACGAGGTGCTCGGCGACCCGCTCGTCCACGCCCTCGTACCGGCCGCACACCAGCGTCAGGTGATCGAGTCCCGACCAGCGGTCGAGCGTCGCCTGCGTCAGCGGGGCACCGGCGGGCGTGAGCAGCACGCGGTGGGAGCCCGCCAGCCGGTCGAGGGCGGCAGCGAGCGGCTCGATCATCATGACCATCCCCGGGCCTCCTCCGAAGGGTGCATCGTCGACCTGACGATGTCGGCCCAACCCGTGCTCTCGGAGGTCGACGAGATCCACCTCGAGGGCCCCGGTCTCCTGGGCTCGCGCCACGATGCTCACCCGCAGGGGGGAGGCGAAGAACTCCGGGAAGATGGTGACGATGGAGAGCCGCATCAGACCGAGGTGGGGATTTCCCGGAACGGCACATCGAGGTCGATGCGCGGCTCCTTGGGCAGCCCGAGTACCCGCTCGCCGATGAGATTGCGCTGGACCTCGTCCGTCCCGCCGCCGATCCTGAGCCCCGGCGTTCCCAGGAACGCTCCGGCCCACTCACCTCCCGAGGGGGCATCCCCGCCGACGAGCGCACCGGCCGGCCCGAGGGCCTCGAGGCCCAACGCGTAGAGGTCCCGCAGCAGATCGGTCCAGGCGAGTTTGAGGATCGATCCCTCGGTACCCGGCATCTGCCCCTTCGACAGCGCCGTCTGGATGCGGAGCCCCGTGTAGCGGAGCACCTCGGCACGCGCATACAGCGCGGCGTAGCGACTGCGGACCGTGGGGTCGTCGGCCGCGCCGAGATCCCGCAGGAGGGTGGCGAGGGCCGGCGTCGGCAGCGTCGCCACGAGGCCGCCGCCGGCCCGTTCGTACAGATACGTGGTGGTGACGACCCGCCATCCCGAGCCGACGGCGTCGACACGGTGGTCGTCGGGAACCCGCACGCCGTCGAGGAAGACCTCGTTGAAGTTGGAGGAATCCGTCATCTGGCGGAGCGGACGACAGGTCACGCCCGGGTCCCGCATGTCGATGACGAAGGCCGTCAGGCCGCGGTGCTTGGGGAGGTCGGCGTCGTGGCGGGCGACGCAGAGGCCCCAGTCCGAACGATGGGCGAACGTGGTCCAGACCTTCTGGCCGGAGATCACCCATTCGTCGCCGTCGCGCACGGCGGTCGTCGCCATCGCCGCCGAGTCGGATCCGGCGGCCGGCTCCGAGAAGAGCTGGCACCACACCTCGTCGCCCCGCAGCATCGGGCGGAGGAACCGTTCGCGCTGTTCCGGCGACCCATGGATCATCAGGGCCATGCCCACCCACCCGAGACCGATGATGAGCGCGTCACCGGGGGTGTCGAACGCCATCTCCTCGTGTCCGAAGATCAGCGCCTCCAGCAGCGTCCCACCCCGTCCGCCGAACTCGGTGGGCCAGGCGATCCCCGCCCAGCCGTCGTCGAACTTGCGGGCCTGCCAGGCCCGCGCCTCGGCGAGTTTCCTCTCCTCCTCCTCCGGGGACCACTCGGCGATGATCGACGACGGCGCGATCGGAAGACGACGGCGCGGAAGGGCGTTGGCCTCCAACCACGTCCGGGCCTCGGCCCGGAACGCAGCCTCCTCGGGCGAGTCGTAGGGCTGCATACCGTGACGATAGGGCGCCCGCGGGTGATGCGACCCGCGGGACGTCGACCGCGTCGGCCCCCGCACGCGAAGTGCGCGTTCGCGCCGGGTCGTGTTGGTACGCTGCATCCGTGACGCCAAGGGCACGTGTGCGGCGGGTGATCCCGCGGTTCGTGGCGGTCGTCGGCCTTCTCTGGGCGCTGTGCATCCCCGGCATCGCCGCCGCCGAGATCGACGGACCGTGCACGGCGGCGTTCAACGGCGTGGGCGTCGACCGGATCGACTCGCTCTCCTCGCCCCTCGAACTCGACGCCACCGACACCCTCTTCTTCTCGGGCATCGACCAGACCGGGACCCAGGAGGCGTCGGTCTCGCTCATTCTCGGGCCGATCACCATCGACACGGGGACGACCACCTACGGACCGGTCGAGGAGGAGTTCGCCGCCACGATCGACCTCGACGACACCTCGCCTTACGGTGTCGGTCTCTACCGGGTGCGCGGTACCACCGACGACTGCACGGCGAACGCGTGGCTCCGGGTGACCGGCCGACATCCCCTGGCGACGCTCACCGGCCTCACCGCCGCCGGCCTCGCCGTCGGCGGGTTGACCGGCCAGATCACGGTGATCCTGACACGGCGCCGGCGGTCGCCGGCGGGCGCCGCTCTCGGCGGTCTCGCCACCGGGCTCGGTGGCGCCCTGCTCGGCCAGCAGTTCGGCCGGATGCAGATCTCCTACGTGAGCCTGCTCCTCAGCATGATCATCGCCGCGGGCCTCGGGTTCCTGATCGCCTGGTTCACGCGGCGACCGGACGCACGGGGCTCATGGGACACCGAGGACGACGCCCGCAGCCGGATCCACCCGCGGCGTCGCCGCGACACCGCCGACGCTCCGGCGGCGGAGGCCACCCCGACGGGTGCCGACCGCCCGGTCTCGAGCGACGGCGGGCCCTACTGGTGCTACGTCATGGCACCCGTGGAGGTGTTCGACCTCAACGATCACACGAAGATCGTCGCCACGCTCCAGCCGGGCACCTGGTACCTCGCCAAACGCGCGATCTCCGGGTGGGTCCACATCGTGGCCGGCGAGGGCGCCGAGGGATGGGTCGCCCAGGCGTCGGTCCACCGGCAGGGGTGACGCCGGCGGCGAACCCCTCAAGCCCCGACCCCAACCTGACGACCTGTACCTCGTGGGACACAACATGTCCACGGTGCGGAAGGTTCTCGTCGCGCTCGGGCTCGCCGGCGTGATCGTGAGCGCGTGCGCCGGGGAGACCGGCACCATCCCCGATGTCGCCGTCTCCGAGCCGACGACGACCACCGCCACCACTCCTCCGCCGGCCACCATCGCGACCACGACGACGACGACGACGACGGCGGTCGCCACCCTCCCCGACGTCAGCATGAGGCCGCTGGCCACCGAGACACTGCTCGCGATGCTCGCGGACGGCGGCGACGTGCTGACGAACGAGGCCCTGGTCGCCGCGACCGTCCTCGACCCCGAGGACGAGGCCGAGGATCATCGACGGTTCGGTCGGATCGTCGGCGTGCTCGGGGCGTCGTGGCCCGCCGAGCCCACGGCGATCGTCCGCATCGACCTGTTCGCCGACGCCGTCGGCGCCTCTGGCTTCCTGGCCGACCGCATCGGCGACCTCGCCAAGGACATCGAGGGCGCCGCGCCCACGCTCGGCGTCGAGCCGTTCCCCGTCGACGGCGTCGGTGACGAGGCGCTCGGCGTGATCGTCACCCACCGCGACGCCGTCGAGACCGCCGTGCTGTTCCGCCTCGGTCGGATCGTCGCGTCCACATCCCTGGAACGGCCCGGCGACGCCCGCGTCCCGGCTCAGTATCTGGCGGCGCAGGTCGCCGACACCGTTGTCGCCACGCTGACCGGTGCGGCCGACCCGCTCGTCCAGGCCGCCGACGAGCCGTCCTATGCCTTCGAAACCGAGCAGGTGGTCGACGTCGACGGCGACCGCACCACCTGGCGTATCTCGGGGACCGTGTCGGGAGAGGCGCGTGAGTGCACCGTCACCGTCGGCGGCGACACCCGGGTGCTGCGATCGGTGGACGACGTCGTGTGGGAGCGGAAGGACGGCGCCGTCGAGTTCGCCCGTGTCGGAGGCCCTGCGGTCGAGCAGCGGGCTCTCCTGGCCCGGTGCCCGTCGTGGGCGCTCGATGCCGGCGCAACGGGGCTCGACACGGTCATCGGTCCCCAGCCGGCCTCCTACGTCGTCGACGGGGTGCAGGTGCTCGGGCATCGCGGCGACGCCGACGATCTCGCGGTGGTGGTCGGCGCCGAGACCGTCGGCGTCGACGTGCAGGTCTTCAACGTGTGGATCGCCGAGGGAACCCGCTGGCTCGTCGAGCTCGACCTCGTCGTGTCGGGCCCGGCCCGCATCCTCGACCCGCTCCTCCTCGGCCCCGTCCCTCTCGACATGCCGGTGACCGTGACGGTGCGCCACCGGGTGACCGACCTCGGGACCGCCCCGGTCGTGAGACCGCCCGCCTAGCGGCCGATCGTCTCGTAGAGGGTGGTCCGCCGCCGTGGCGTCCGCCCGGCGCGGATCGCCACGGCCTCCAACTCCTCGGGCGTCGCGAGCTGCCCGTGCGAGGCACCCGCCGCCCGGGAGATGTTCTCGTCCATGAGGGTGCCACCGAGGTCGTTGCACCCCGCCTGGAGAAGGGCGGCTCCGCCCTCGAGGCCGAGCTTGACCCACGAAGCCTGGATGTTGGGGATGAGCCCGTCGAAGGCGATGCGGGCGACGGCGTGGACGAGCACCACCTCGTCCCACGTCGGGCCCGGACGGGCACGGCCACGCAGGAAGATCGGCGCCCCCATGTGGACGAAGGGCAGCGGGACGAACTCGGTGAAGCCGCCGGTCCGCTCCTGGATCGTTCGGAGGGTCGCGAGATGGTTCGCCCACGATCGCGGGCCGTCGATGTGCCCGAACATGATCGTCGCCGTCGACCGGAGCCCCATGCCGTGGGCGGCGATCATGACGTCCGCCCACTGCGACGTGCGGATCTTGTCGGGGCACAGGTGCTCCCGCACGTCGTCGTCGAGGATCTCGGCGGCGGTCCCCGGAAGCGTCCCGAGGCCGGCCTCCTTCAGGGTGGCCAGGAACTCGGGCACGGTCGTTCCGAGGGTCTCGGCGCCCTGCCACACCTCGAGCGGGGTGAAACCGTGCACGTGCATCTCCGGCACCGTGACCTTGATGGCCTCGAGCACCTGGACGTAGAAGTCTCCGGTGAACTCGGGATGGATGCCGCCCTGGAGGCACACCTCGGTCGCCCCTCGTTCCCATGCCTCCTTGGCGCGGAACGCCACCTCGTGCACCTCGAGCAGGTACGGGTCGCCGCGGAGGTTCAGGGAGCGCGGGCCCTTCGAGAACGCGCAGAAGCCGCAGCGGAAGTAGCACTGGTTCGTGTAGTTGATGTTGCGGTTGACGACGTAGGTCACGGCGTCGCCCACCGCCCGCTCCCGGAGGGTGTCGGCGACCGCCGCGACGGCCTCCACCTCGTGGCCCCGGGCGTGGAAGAGCAATTCGATCTCGTCGCGACTCGGCCGGTGGCCGGCCAGAGAGTGTTCGAGGACGACGGCGATCTCGGGGCGCACCCCGTGCATCCCGCCGGCGGGGGCGCCGTCGCGCCACCGGGCGTCCCTCCACTCCGCCGACAGCCGGCGCCGGGGCACCGGAGGAGCCATCTCCTTGCCGGGCGCCCATTCGTGACGCGGCCGGGCCGCCCCCGATCCGTCCACGTGACCGAGCCATGCCGTGAAGAGCCCCCGGTCGAGGATCTCCCGAGCCTCGTCGATGTCGACACCGAGCGGGAACACGGTCCGCTCGACGAGCATGCGGTCTCCGAGGGCGTCGCGCAGATGCCCGATCGTGTCGGTGTTCCAGTCGCGGAGCAGGAGGTCGGTGGCCCCGTGGGTCACGGCGACGAGTGCGTCCTCGACCGTGTCGACGTAGACGGACACCGACACCGACAGGCCCGGCAACGCAGCGATCCCGGCGGCGGCCTCGACGCGGCTCCTCCCGGTGCGCAGGAAGGCGGCCTTCGACCGCGCCACCGCATCGAGCACGTCCTCCCGGGAGCCCTCGTCCAGGACCGTCAGGCGCCATCCGGGCACGCCGGACTCGGCGAGGGCGAGCACGTCGCGCGGCGCAGCCGCCCACGCCGCGACGCCGACGGCGCCTGCGCCGCCGACCGTCAACAGGCCGCCCGCCTCGGCACCGGCGATGTCGTCCGGTTCCGGCGACCCGATCTCGACGGCGGTCGCGCCCTCGCGGCGCCGTGTCGTCGCCCAGACCTCGTTGACCGTGTCCGTCGGCCTCACTCGGAGGAACGTGATCACCCGGCGATCCCTTCCTGTTGGGGGGCGAGAGCGTACCCCTCGTCGTCGACGGCCGCCTCGATCGACGGCAGCAGACCGGGGTCGATCCACTCGTCGCCGATGAACTCCGGGTACACCGGGAGCCGGGGCATGAGCCGGTATCCGGCGCCCTCGGTCCGAGCCCGCAACTCCTCGAGATGCGGCCACGGCGCCTCCGGGTTGACGAAGTCGATCGTCAGCGGCGACACGCCGCCCCAGTCGTTGATGCCGGCGTCGAGGTAGACCTCGAAGCGTTCGGTGAGGTTCGGCGGAACCTGGAGGTTGGCGGAGGGGCCCAGGATCCACCGGGCCACCGCAACGACCCGGGCGAAGTACTGGACGGTGGGCTCGGCATCTCGCCGCTTCCTGGTGTCCGCCTTGGCACGGAAGTTCTGGACGATCACCTCCTGGACGGCACCGGTCTCCTCGGAGACGGCGCGCAGTGCCTGGAGGCTGTCGACGACCTCCTCGACCGTTTCGCCGATCCCGACGAGGATCCCGGTCGTGAACGGGATCCTGACGCGTCCGGCGGCGCGGATGACCTCCATGCGCAGGCCGGGATCCTTGTCCGGGCAGTCGTGATGGGGCATACCCGGTTCCAGGAGCCGCGGGGAGACGTTCTCGAGCATGAGCCCCACCGAGGCGTTCGACGGCCACAGGGCCGCCAGGTCGGCTTGGCT
>DATHYU010000130.1:0-3500 GCA_035458965.1 Acidimicrobiia bacterium
ACACGTTTGTGACCAAATTCGTCTTCGTCACCGGTGGAGTCACGTCGAGCCTCGGCAAGGGGATCACGGCGGCATCTCTGGGACGGCTGCTCACCTCCCGCGGTCTGAGCGTCGTGAACCAGAAGCTCGACCCCTACATCAACGTGGATCCGGGCACGATGAACCCCTTCCAGCACGGCGAGGTGTTCGTCACCGACGATGGCGGCGAGACCGATCTCGATCTCGGGCACTACGAGCGCTTCACCGGCACCCATCTCCGCCGGGACTCGAACGTCACCACCGGGTCGGTCTACATGGCGGTGATCCAGAAGGAGCGCCGGGGCGACTACCTCGGGGACACCGTCCAGGTCATCCCGCACATCACGAACGAGATCAAGGCCCGGATCCGCCGGCTCGCCGAGCGCACCGAGGCCGACGTCGTCATCACCGAGGTGGGCGGGACGGTCGGCGACATCGAGATCCTTCCGTTCCTCGAGGCCATCCGGCAGCTCCGCAACGACCTCGGCCGGGAGTCGACCGCGTACGTGCATGTGACGCTCGCTCCCTACATCGCCCCGAGCGAGGAGATGAAGACCAAGCCGACCCAGCACTCGGTCGCCGAGCTCCGCAGCCGTGGCGTCCATCCGGATGCCATCGTCGTGCGCTCCGATCGGGAGCTGGACGAAGCGGCCCGCCGCAAGATCTCGCTCTTCTGCGACGTGCCGGCCGAGGCCGTCATCAACGCCCCCGATGCCGCCTCCATCTACGAGGTGCCCCTCGTCCTCAACGCCCGCGGCTTCGACACCGTGATCTGCCGCCGCCTCGGGCTCGAGGCACCTGAGCCGGACCTCGCCTCGTGGCGGAAGATGGTCGACCGCATGACCGCGGCCACCGAGGTGGTCACGATCGGCCTGGTCGGCAAATACGTCGACCTCCCCGATGCCTATCTCTCCGTCGTCGAGGCCCTCGGTCACGGAGCACTCGACAACGACGTCAGGCTCGACCTGCGATGGGTCCCCTCCGACGACGTGGACGGCCTGCTCGCCGACGCCATGCTCGAGGGCGTCGACGGCATCGTGGTGCCGGGCGGGTTCGGCGTGCGCGGCATCGAGGGCAAGATCCAGGCCGTCCGCTATGCCCGCGAACGCAACATCCCGTTCCTGGGCCTCTGCCTCGGCCTGCAGTGCGCCGTCATCGAGTTCGCCCGCTCCCGCCTCGGCCTGAACGAGGCCGACAGCGCCGAGTTCGACCCGATGACCCCCCATCCGGTCATCGATCTGATGGAGACGCAACAGGACATCGAGGACATGGGTGGCACGATGCGCCTCGGTCTCTACGCCGCCAAGCTCGCCGACGGCTCCCACAGCCGGCGCCTGTACGGCGAATCCGTCGTCTACGAGCGGCACCGGCATCGGTACGAGGTGAACAACCGCTATCGCCGCGACCTCGAAGCCGCAGGGCTCCTGCTGGCCGGGCTGTCGCCCGACGAGCAACTCGTCGAGATCGTCGAGCTGCCGGAGCACCCCTTCTTCGTCGCCTCGCAGTTCCATCCCGAGTTCAAGTCACGCCCCGATGCCCCGCACCCCCTCTTCTCCGGCTTCATGGCGGCCGCATCGCAACGCCGCCGGTCCCTGGTCGCCACCGACGAGGAGATGCCGGTCGAGGATCCCGTCGTCGACCACGCCTGATGACCGACTTCCCGCTGCTGGGACGGCGGCGGATCGCCCGCTCATCCTTTCTGACGTTCGACCGTGAGTACCGCTGGACGCCCGGCGGCGACGTCGTGCGGCGCGAGGTGGTCCGTCACCCCGGATCCGTGGTCGTCATCCCCTGGGACGGCGAGCGCGTCCACGCGCTCCGGCAGTACCGCGCCCCGGTGGACACGGCCGTCCTCGAGCTCCCTGCCGGGAAGCTCGACGTCGCCGGCGAGGCCCCCGAGCTCACGGCCGTCCGGGAGTGCATCGAGGAGATCGGCATGCGGCCCGAACGGGTCACGCTCCTGCAGCGCTGCTGGATCTCGCCGGGCTTCACCGACGAGTTCACCTGGATCTACCTGGCCGAGGGGCTGACGGAGGTGTCCGCCGACCCCCAGGGCGCCGAGGAACTGCACGCCGAGCAGATCGGCCTCACGGTCGGCGAGGTCCGGGACCTCGTCGACGCCGGGGAGGTCAGGGACGCCACCACCCTCATCGGGCTCATGGCGCTGCTGCGCCACGTCGAACGGTGAGCATCGACGAGGCGATCGCCGAGTTCCTGGCGGCGCTCCAGGCCGAGCGAGGGCTCTCGCCCGCCACCGTGTCGGCCTATCGACGCGACCTCCGCCAGTACGCCGAGCACCTCGGCGGACGGGAGGCATCGTCCGAGCTCGTCGCGGCGTGGGTGCAGGGGCTCCACGACCGGGGGCTCGCCGCCAGCTCGGTCGCACGGAAGCTCGCCGCGGTCCGCGGTCTCCACCGGTTCCTCGTGGCCGAGGGTCTCGACGAGAAGGACCCGACGGCGCTCGTCGACGGGCCCCGGCGGCCCCCGTCGCTGCCCAAGGCGCTCACGGTCGCCGAGGTGCTCGGCCTCATCGAGGCGCCCGATCCATCGACGCCACTCGGCCGACGCGACCGCGCCCTGCTCGAGTTCGCCTACGCGACGGGCGCGCGTGTCGCCGAGATCGTCGGGCTCGACCAGGACGACGTCGACCTCGAGGGGGCCACGGCGCTGCTCACCGGCAAGGGCGACAAGCAACGGCTCGTGCCGGTCGGTCGCCATGCGGTGACCGCCCTCCAGGCGTGGTATGCCGATCGGCTCTCGGTGCGACGGTCGGGTCGGGACTCCGGAGCGGTGTTCCTCAACGCACGCGGCGGACGGCTCACCCGACAGGGAGCCTTCGCGATCGTCCGTGCGCAGGCCCGTCGCGCCGGGCTGGATCCGTCACGCGTGTCGCCGCACGTGCTCCGTCACTCCACCGCCACCCATATGGTGGAAGGCGGCGCGGACCTGAGAACCGTCCAAGAGCTGCTCGGCCACGCTACGATCAACACCACACAGGTGTACACCCGGGTGTCCCCCCACCATCTTCTCGAGGTGTACGCGACGTCGCACCCACGGAGTGGCTCATGAGTGTCACATTCGATGCTGAGGCTCGCCTGCGCGAAGAGCGCGCCCATCTCGTGCACCAACTCCACGAGCTCGGTGCCACCGAGAGCGGTGAGTTGACGGGGGATGTCGATTTCGGCGAGGGCTTCGCCGACGCGGCCGCCGCCACCGCAGAGCGGACCGAGGTGATCGGGTTGGTGGACTCGATCAAGCAGATGCTCGATGCCGTCGACGCCGCACTGACCAAGGTGCAGGACGGTTCCTACGGTCTGTGCGCGCGGTGTGGCAAGGAGATCGGCACCGCCCGGCTCGAGTTCCGGCCGGAGTCCATCCTCTGCGTCGACTGCAAATCGAAGTCCCGCTGATCCTTGATCCACGAAAACGGGCTCGTCGACGTCGTCCTGTTCCTGACGATCCTGATTCCCTCGGTCATCGTC
>DATHYU010000131.1:0-4925 GCA_035458965.1 Acidimicrobiia bacterium
CACGATCGGCGCGGCGATCTCCATGCCGTCGTCGAGGCGCACGCCGGTCACCGATCCGCGACCCGTCGTTATGGCGTCGACCCCGCGGCGCACGGCCGTCCATCCGCCGGCGTCGGCGACCGTCTGCAGCAGCGCCGGAGCGATGCTGGAGGCTCCGCCGACCGGGTAGTACGCGCCGCCCATGAAGTGCTGCACCATGAGCGCGTGCATCGCGAACGGCGAGCGGCTCGGGGGCACGCCGTAATACCCCCACTGGGCGGCGAGCACCGCCCGCAACCGGACGTCGTCGGTGAGGGACGCGAGGACCTCGGCGGTCGTGGCGCGGAAGTGCCGCTCGGCCTCGCGGGTGACGGCACGGCCGGCGACGGCCGAGACCATCTTCGGCATCGACCGGAGCTGCAACATCTTCGACGCGGCACGCGCCGCCGACCGGGTCAGCGCGAAATAGTCGTCGATCGCCTGCTGCTCCGCCGGGAAGGTGTCGACGAGGGCATCGCGGAACTCCCGGTACGACGACGGGAACTGGATGGTGAACCCATCGGGGAAGGTGAACTCGTCGTACACGGGACCGACCGACTCCCACTGCAGCCGCCCCTCCGTGAGGGACTCCAGAAGGCGGCCGAGGTATTTGCGCGGCGTCATCTCGCCGACGATGTGGACGCCGACGTCCCACCGGTATCCCGGGCGGCGGAACATCTGGGTGAAGCCGCCCGGGATGTTGTGCTGCTCCAGGACGAGCACGCGCCGCCCGAGCTTCGCCAGGAGCGCCGCCGCGGCCATGCCGCCGATCCCCGTGCCGATGACGATCGCGTCCCACGGACCGTCGGGGATCTCATGGCTCCAGGGCCGCCCCGGACCGCGCACCGTCATGGCGCGCGCTCCAGGTACCAGGGGTCGACGAACGGCCAGTGCCGCGCCAACCAGTCGGACACGGCCCGCCACACGACGACGTCCAGGTCGGCGCGGCTCGCCGTCACCCACGACCGCACGTCGGCATCGTGACCATCGCCCCCGAAGGGATAGATGTAGAGGCAGCCGATCACCTCGTCACCGTCGAGGATCGAGTAGGTGAACCCGGCGCGCTCGCCGAAGTCCCCGGCGTGCCGAACGAGGTCGTCGAGGTTCTGCTCGAGGCTCATGGGCGAAGGCCAGTTCCCGTGCGGGAAGCCGGGGGTGGCACGGATGTGGTCGATGCTCGACATCCATGCGGCATGGTCCCGCTCGTTGTGGTCGGGGCCGAGCGGCTCGAGCCGGAAGCCCGGGCCGTCGAGGGCGAGCGGTGGTTCGAAGTCGGGCGGGACGAAGGCCATGTCCGCCAACCTAGGCCGACGACACCGGTGTCGCACCGCCACGACGGCGGTCCGCCGACACGCCCGGGAATAGCTCTGGCCCACCGTTCGTTCGCTCTCTCCGTGGAGGACACGACCATCGATCGGCTGGAGCGGGTGCTCGGCGCGGCCGGCACCGCCCATCATGCAGCCTTCGCCGCAACCGACGGAGCCGATCCCGAGTGGCCCGAGTGGTACGCCGATCACGTCCTCGACGATGTCCGCACCATCCTCGACTCGCCGGGCCTCACCCGCAGCCGGCTCGTCCGGGCGTTCGTCGCAGCCGACGACGCCTACACCAGCGAGCCCGTCGACGTCGCGTGGCCCAGGTTCTACGCGGAGCGCTTCGCTCGCGACCTGGGCTGAGCGTCGGCGGGGCCGGTCGGGCCATCGGCCGACAGCCGACGCGCCAGCCTGGGCAGGGGCCACGGAGGCCGGCTGCAGGCGATCGCCCAACGAGAGGCACAGGGGCCGGGATGTCCCCCGCCTGCACGAGCCGGCTCAGGCACCGTCGAGGGCTGCGTCGATGCCGAGCGACTCACCCGTCATCCGCTCCGAGATGTCCCACAGGATCTCGATCGAGCGGTCGAGACCCTGGCGGCGCAGGATCGGGCGACGGACGGGCGCCCCGGTGTTCACGAACCGCGGCGCGTACATCTGGCCACCCCTGGCGTTCGGGTCGGTGGCTGCGCGCACCTGCGAGAGTGCCCCGCGGGAGGCCTCCATCCCGGTCGTCGCCGCCAACCACTTCGAGAGCCTGCCGACCCATCCCGCCGCGCCTCCCTCGACGGCGCGCACCTGGAGGTCGGTGAGCGACAGACCGGGGTGGGCCACGAGACTTCGAGCGGCGAGGCCACGCTTGTCGAACTCACGCTGGAGGCCGATGGCGAAATGGTGGTTGGCGAGCTTGGACTGCCCGTAGGCCTTCCACGCCCCGTAGGTGCCCTCGAGGTTCGGGTTGGCGGGGTCGACGCGGCGGCCGAAGTGTCGGGCCGTGCTCGTCACGGTGACCACCCGGGCCGCCTCGGCCGCGATCAGCGACGCCATGAGCCGGGCGGTGAAGACCCAGTGCCCGAGATGGTTGACACCGAACTGCACCTCGAACCCATCGGCGGTACGCCGCTCCGGCGTGGCCATGAGGCCGGCGTTGTTGACGAGGATGTCGACGACGGGATGGGCCCCGGCGATGATCGCCGCCGCCGCGCGAACCGAGTCCAGCGAGGCGAGGTCGAACTCCACGATGTCCGGCGAGGCCGCCGGGAACGCCGCGAGGATCTCCTCGCGGGCGGCCCGGGCCTTGTCCTGGCTGTGCGCGGCCATCACGACGACGGCGCCGGCGCCGGCGAGCGCCTTGGCGCACTCGAGGCCGAGGCCCCCGTTGGCGCCGGTCACGACGGCGACGCGACCGGAGAGGTCGGGGATGTCGGCGGTGGTCCAGGGCACGAAACGGTTCCTCGGTGGTCCACTCGAAAGCGTACGACGCAGGCGGCCACCGGCATGTGTCCTCCGACGACGGCCGCGACCGGCCAACGGACATAGATCTCCTTTTGGGCCATTCGACCCGGGTTCGAGACGGCGATCACCGGTACGTTCCCGACACCGGTTGGGGAGTATCCCGATCACAGCGCACGCCGTCAGTACGGCTCCGGCCCGGCTCGCTGGCCCACGGGTGGGAGAGACCGACCGATCCGCCGACGATGGATCGGAGGTGCCATGACCGCCCCTCGACCGCCCTTCCCGCGAACCATGGCCGGCGAGGCCGAGGCGGTGCTTCGCCGTATCGACGAAGGCAGCCACGGCCGGTGCGAGAAGTGCGGCGATCCCATTCCGGTGAAGCGTCTCCGCTCCCTGCCGTCGACATCGCGGTGCGTGGCGTGCGCCGACCGTCGGCATCTGCAACGGGCAGCTCGGGCCGAGACCTATCGGAACGCGAGTTGAGCACGATCCCCCGGCCGGGACGCCTCGGGATCCCGGAGACGACGACCCGGGAACGGGAGCCGTGGCCGGTGCTCCACACCCGTGGTGCCGGCATGCGCCAGGTCGCCGAGATCCTCGCCGGAGGCCCCGCCCGGCGTCTTCGAGGCGACTTGCACGATGCGGTGTTCGAGTCCAGGGCCGTGATGCTCGTCGCCCGGACGGTGGTCGACACCGACCTCCTGCGTCAGGTCGTGCCCCATCAGGTCGACCTGACACGGGCGCGTTCGGTGGTCGGGGCGATCGGCGGCGGGCCCCACGCAGGTGCCGTGGCCGACGTGACGGCTCGGGTCGGCTCCGTCATGTCCGTGCCTGCGGAGCTCGTTGCGGCCTCCCCCGGGCCATCGCTCGATGAAGCTGCCCGGGCTGCACTCGACACCGCCGGCCGACGCGAGCCCGGACTGGACCGCTCGCTCGTCCGGGTGACCAGCGTCGACGATCTGGTCCGGATGGTGCCGACCCACGCGCTGCTCGTGATCGGCGCTCCCGGGGGATCGTGGCTGCAGCGCCAGTTCCTCGGCCCGGGCAGGAAGATGGCCGTCGGAGCGCCGTCGGGAGCCCTCGTCGTCCACGACGCTCCACGCCGGTGCCTGCATGCCATGGAGGACTGGAACGCCGCCGGTCCGGCCATGCGTGTCGCCGACGCTCTCCGGCTGATGACGGATGAAGCGTGGCCGGTCGTCGACGCCGGTCGGGTGATCGGGATCATCCGTCGGTCCGTTCTCGCCACCGCCGACCCGACGGTCGCGATCGCGGGAGTGATGGAACCGCCGGTGGCAGTGGCGTGGGACGCGCCACCGGCCGCCGCCGAGGCCGACGGCCGACGCCTCGACGGCGCCCCGGTTCCCGTCACCGGCCCGTCGGGACATCTCATCGGCGCGGTCAGGCCGAGAGCGCGCGAGACCGGTTGACCCGACGAGCACGCAGCAACGGCGCCGACGGCCGGCCGGCGCGACGCGTAGGGTCCACGGAGGAGGGGCAGAGAATCCTGGTCCGAGTATGATTCTGGATTCGGTCCAGAAACGAGCGGTTGACGTGCCCAGCTCCGTCGAGCACCACAGAGAACCCGCCGAGCTCCTGCGGGAGCACGGCCTCCAGGTGACAGCCCAGCGCATCGCGGTCCTCCGGGCCGCCGCCCGGCTCCCCCACGGCACCGCCGACGAGATCGCAGCCGCCGTCAGGGACGAGATCGGATCGATCTCGCGCCAGGCCGTCTACGACGGGTTGGGCCTGCTGGTCGAGCGTGGACTGCTGCAGCGGATCCAACCGGCCGGGTCACCGACCCGCTTCGAGCACCGGACCGGCGACAACCACCACCATCTGGTGTGCGAGGGGTGCGGCAGGATCGAGGATGTCGACTGTGCCGTCGGCGCCGCGCCGTGCATGGATGCCGCCGACGACCACGGGTACGAGATCGGGCGTGCCGAGGTCGTGTACTGGGGCCGATGCGCCGTATGTCGCGACACGGCCGCCGTGGAACGAACCTGAACCACCCGACGCCGAACAAGGAGAACCATGAGCACGGAACACGACGCAGCGACGACGGTGGGCGACGACGCAACGCAGGCGAAGTGCCCTGTGATGCACGCCCCGCACCAGGCGGTGGGCGGCACGGCGAATCAG
>DATHYU010000132.1:0-7305 GCA_035458965.1 Acidimicrobiia bacterium
GGTGTCTCTTCTCCCTCGACGACCTCGCCTGCCGGCGGCTCTCGGTGCGCGGCGAGGGGCGCCTCGTCACCGATGGTCAGCTGGACCGCTTCCTCGATGAGCTCCTCGTCCGGGGCACCGAGGATCGCCGCAACGTCGACCTCGTCCACGTCGTCGTCGAGAACGACGTCGGCGGGCTCCGGCCCCACGACCTCCGCCTCCCCTTCCACCACGGCCTCCGCGGCCGAAACCGCGAGCTCGTCCTCGATCTCGTCGAAACCGGCCTCGGCATCTGCGTCGGCGGTCACGGCCGCCGGAGCCATCAGGTCCTCGTCGGTCAGATCCTCTTCGGCCGGTCCCTCGTCCGGCTCGGCGCCGAGCTCTCCCCGATCCACGAGCTCTCCGAGCTCGTCCTCGCCGAAGACGAAGACATCGTCGGCATCGACCTCGACCAGCTCGGCCTCATCGGAGAGCCCGTCCACATCACCGGCAGCCTCGACCTCGACCAGCTCCACCTCGTCCACGGCCCCCACCGCGGCGACCTCCGCGGCCAGCACCGCCAGCTCGTCGGGGTCGGGCTCGTCGAGGTCGGGCTCGACACCACCTGCGGCGAGCTCGGCCAACAACGTCTCCAGGTCGTCCTCTCCCGACTCCTCCGACACCGCCGTTTCGGCGACGGGCTCCCCCTCGTCGACGAGCGCCACCAGCGCATCCTCATCGGCCAGCTCGTCGTCGGGCTCGTCGAGGTCGGGCTCGTCGGCGAGCTCCATGGCTCCCGCCGCGGCGATCTCGACGGCCGACCCCGCCAGGTCCTCGAACGCCGCGTCCTCGCCCGCCTCGACGAGCTCGTCCTCGACCACGAGGGACTCGGCGTCGTCCCGGGTGGGATCGACATCTGCTGTGGACAGGTCCACGAGGAGCTCGGCGGCGAGATCGGACTCGTCGATGTCTCCGTAGTCGAACGTGTCGTCGTCGGCGACGACCGCCTCCTCGGCGGTTATGGCATCGATGTCGAAATCCGAGAGCTCGGCGGCCGCGTCGACGGCATGAGCCGCCGGCACCTCCTCGAGGACTGCGGCGACGTCGCCGTCGGCGGCGGCGCCGCCGGGCTCCGTCTCGGAAAGGTCGAGGTCGCCGGCGTCGAGGTCGGAGGCGACGACCACGGCTTCCTCCGCCTCGACGGCTTCGACGTCGATGGGCTGATCCGGCAACCGCCACCGACCGCTCTCGGCCCCCAGATCCTCGAGCTCGAGATCGATGGACGCGGACTCCTCGGCCTCCTCCGCGTCACCCTCGAAGAGAGCCACCCTCTCGTCGAGCTCCTCGGCGCCATCGGCGAGCTCCTCGAGCCCGAGATCGACGGCCGCGGACTCCTCGGCCTCCTCCGCGTCACCCTCGAAGAGAGCCACCCTCTCGTCGAGCTCCTCGGCGCCATCGGCGAGCTCCTCGAGCTCCGCATACGCCTGCTCCGCGGACTCGACGTCGAGGTCCCCGGTCTCTCCCGGCCCGGACTGCGCGGCCTGATCGAGGACCGAGGCCCAGATCGCCTCTTCGTCGTCGTCGGGCCAGGCAGGCGCGGACGTGTCCATGGCGGGCTCGGCGACGCCCCATTCGGAGCTCTGCTCCACCTGGGGCTCCTCGGGCTCCTCCGCCGCCTCGGCTTCCTCGGCCTCTGGCGCGGTGTCCGGCTCCGCCGAGTCGCGTTCGCGCCGACGGCCGAACAGACCGCGGCGCTTCGGGCGGGCCTCGTCCTCGGGCTCTCGTTCGGCCTCGGGCGTGACGAGGGGTTGGTCCTCTACGGGCTGCTCGTCGGCAACGCCGTCGGGAGACCAATCGGGATGCCACGGATCCCCCGGATGTGGGGCAAAATCATCGCCTCCGCTTCGGCTCACCGGCGCCACCTCCTCCCGACGGTGTGCCCGGTCACACTTCGAGCAGCTCGGCTTCCTTGTGCCCCAGCAACTCGTCGACCCGCGCCACGAATTCGTCGGTGACGTTCTGGAGCTTGGCCTCGCCACGACGGACGTCGTCCTCGGACACGTCGCCCTCGAGCGACTCTATGTCATCTTTCGTGTGCCGTCGGACGTTGCGGATCGCGACCCGACCTTCCTCGGCCATATGCTTCACGACCCGCACGAGGTCCTTGCGGCGATCCTCTGTGAGGGGCGGGAAGGCGAGGCGGATCACGGTGCCGTCGCTGCTGGGATTCAGTCCGAGCTCTGAGGCCTGGATGGCGCGCTCGATGTCGCTGATGGAGGACTTGTCGAACGGCGCCACGACGAGCAGCCGGGGCTCGGGAACCGAGAACGACGCCAGCTGCTGCAACGGGGTCGGCGACCCGTAGTACTCGACCATGACCCGGTGCAGGATGCCGGCGTTCGCCCGTCCCGTCCGCACGGTCGCGAACTCACCCTGCACGTGCTCGACGGCGGCCTCCATCTTCGTGCGGGCTTCCGCGAGCAGTTCCTCGATCACGGTCCCTCCTCAGCGAACCAGGGTGCCGACGGGTTCTCCGCGCACGGCCCTGGCAATGTTGCCGGGAACGCCGATGTTGAACACACGGATCGGCAGGTCGTTCTCCATGCACATCGTAATGGCGGTGGAGTCCATCACCCGAAGACCCTTCTCGAGCACCTCCATGTAGGTGAGCTCGTCGAACAGGACAGCGTCCGCGTTGGTGACGGGATCTGCGTCGTAGACGCCATCGACCTTGGTCGCTTTGAGGACGACCTGGGCATCGATCTCGGCGGCGCGCAGCGCCACCGTCGTGTCGGTCGTGAAGAACGGATTGCCGGTTCCTCCGGCGAGGATGACGGCCCGGCTCTTCTCCAGATGGCGAATGGCTCGAAGCCGGATGTACGGCTCGGCGACCTGCTCGATCTTGATCGCGGTCTGCACCCGCGCCGGACAGCCCGCGGACTCGAGAGCGTCGCGCAGTGCGAGCGCGTTGATGACCGTGGCGAGCATGCCCATGTAGTCGGCGTTCGCACGGTCCATGCCGACGGCCGCCGACGAGAGACCGCGGAAGATGTTGCCCCCGCCCACGACCATCGCTATCTGATGACCCTCGGCGTGGACCTCGGCGACTTGGGAGGCCACCGCCTGGACGGTTCGGGGGTCGATGCCGTATCCGAGCTCCGGATCGGCGAACGCCTCCCCGGAGAGCTTCAGTGCGACCCGGCGGCCCACCTATTCCTCGCCGACGCCGATCCGGCTGAAGCGCCGGACGTTGATGTTCTCCCCCATCGTGATGGCGAGATGCTCGACCAGCTGCCCCACCGTCCCCTCGAACTTCTCGGGGTTGATGAACGTCTGGTCGTACAGCACGGAGTCCTGATAGAACGAGGCGATCCGGCCGTCGACGATCTTGTCGACGATGTGATCCGGCTTCCCCTCGTTCCGCGCCTGGGCGGCGATGAGCGAGCGCTCCTTCTCGAGGACCTCCTCGGGAACCTCGTCACGGGTCACGTACTGGGGTCGCGCCGCGGCGACGTGCATGGCGATGTCCCGGGCGGCCGCCTGGAAATCGTCGCTCTTCGCGACGAAGTCCGTCTCCGAGGCGAGCTCCACGAGCACGCCGATCACGGGACGCTCGGCCTGGTGGTGCAGGTAGCTGCCGATCGTTCCCTGATCGGTGCTCCGATCGGCGCGCTTCTTCGTGGCGGCGAGCCCGCGCTCGCGCAGCAGGTCCTTGGCCTTGTCCATGTCGCCGTCGCTGTCCTGCAGCGCGCGCTTGGCGTCCATCATCCCCGCGCCCGTCGTCTTGCGGAGTGCGGCGACGTCCTTGGCACTGATGTCGGTCACTTCGTCTCTCCGGCGTCGGAATCCTCGGCGTCCTTGGCCTTGGCCGCGGCGAGCTTCTTCCCCTCGGCGGCGGCATCGGCGATCATGCCGGCCATCAGCTGGGCCGAACGGATCGCATCGTCGTTGCCGGGGATCACCAGGTCGACGAGATCGGGGTCGCAGTTCGTGTCGACGACGGCGACGACGCGGGCCCCGATACGGCTCGCCTCCTTGACGGCGATCGCCTCGGTCTTCACGTCGATGATGAACACGGCCTCGGGGACCTGGTGCATGTCGCGCACCCCGCCGAGCGTCGCCTGCAGCTTGACGAGTTCCCGGCGGAGGCGGAGCCGCTCCTTCTTGGGAAGCGTGTTCATCTCCCCGGACGCGTCCATCCGCTCGAGTTCCCGCATGTACAGGACGCGCTTGTGGATGGTCGTGAAGTTCGTGAGCATGCCGCCGAGCCATCGGTTGGTGACGTAGGGCATACCGGCGGCTTCGGCCGCCTCCTGGATCACGCTCTGGGCCTGCTTCTTCGTGCCCACGAGCATGACGGCTCCGCCCTTGGCGACGAGGTCACGCACATAGGTGTACGCCTCCTGGGCCGCCTCGAGCGTTTGCCTGAGATCGATGATGTGGATCCCGTTGCGCTCCGTGAAGATATACGGGCGCATCTTGGGGTCCCAGCGCCGAGTCTGGTGCCCGAAGTGGACACCGGCCTCGAGCAGCTGTCGCATGGTGACTCCGGTCACCGTGGCCTCCTCTGCATTTGGGTTGCTACCTCCGCCCACCCTTTGGCCTCCACGGGCGCGCCGAGCGCGCTCCGACCACTGGAGGGTGCGGTGGACGTGCGAATTTCGGGCTGGAGTATAGGCCTCCTCCTGCCCCAAGGCCTTCAGCCGGGAGTCTGGCCCGGCTCGAGCATGCGGTTCCGAAGGCTCATCACCGACTTCGTGTGGATCTGGCAGATCCGGGACTCGGTCACGCCGAGCACGTCCCCGATCTCAGCCAGCGTCAGGCCCTCGTAGTAGTAGAGGGTGACGACCAGCCGCTCACGCTCGGGGAGGCGGTTGATGGCGTCGGAGAGGAAGTAGCGGGTCTCCTGCTCCTCGAAGGAGCCCGCCGGCGACGGGGCCCGTGGGTCTGCGAGCATGTCGCCGAAGGAGGCGGAGGCGTGCTCCGACGGGTCGATGAGCTCGTCGAGAGCCACGAAGCCGAGGCTGGCGATCTCGCCGAGTTGGTCCTGGAGCACCTCGACGTTCATTCCCATGTGCTCGGCGAGCTCCTGCTCGCTCGCCGATCGCTGGAGGTGGTGCTCGAGCTCGGCGAGCGACCGTTGGATCTCGCGGGCCCGGGCGCGCACGGAGCGCGGCACCCAGTCGAGGGCACGCAACTCGTCGAGGATCGCGCCCTTGATCCGGTTCACGGCGTAGGTCTCGAACTTGATCTTCCGCTCGGGCTCGAACTTGTCGATCGCGTCGATCAGCCCGAACATCCCGTACGAGATCAGGTCGGATTGCTCGACATTGGGCGGGAGGCCGACGCCCACGCGACCGGCGACGAACTTCACCAGGGGTGAGTAGTGGAGGATGAGCCCTTCCCGGGCCGTCTCGTCGGTCGACTCCTTGTAGCGCCGCCAATACTCGGCGATCTCGGAGTCGGACCGATCAGGCCCTCGGGTGGGATCGTTCATAGGTCGCCTTGAGGTGCTGGCGGGAGACGGCAGTGTAGATCTGGGTGGTGCCCAGCTCAACGTGTCCCAGAAGCTCTTGCACGGTTCTCAGATCCGCTCCCCCTTCGAGAAGATGCGTCGCGAACGTGTGACGAAGCGCATGCGGAAATGTCCCGGCACGGTATCGCACAACACGCCGAATCCCGCGCGTTCCCAGCGCGCCGCCCCGTACCCCCAGCCACAGGGCGTCGCCGGACGACGCCGTGGCGAGGGCTGGCCGCCCGGTCTCGAGATACCGATCGACCGCTCGCCTCGCGGCACCGGCAAGCGGCGCGACCCGCTGGCGACCGCCCTTTCCGTCGACCCGGACGAGCGACACACCGTCGATGTCACCGATCCGCAGCGAGGCCGCCTCCGACACCCGAACGCCCGTGCCGTACAGGACTTCGAGAATGGCGCGGTCGCGAACGCTCAGAGGGTCGTCGCCGTCGAGCCCGTCCAGGAGCTCGCCCAGAGCACGGGTCGGAAGTGCCTTGGGCAGGCGTCCCGGGCGCTTCGGCGTCGCCACTGCGGCGGCCGGATCGGCGGAAACGATCCCGCGCCGAAGGGCATCACGGAAGAAGGATCGAACCGCCGACGCCTTGCGGGCGATCGACCGTTTCGCGTAGTTGCGGCTCGTCAGGTTCGCCAGCCACCGCCGCACCAACCGCCGGTCGATCGCTCCGATCGCGCGGACGCCCGCCCGATCGCAGAACGTGAACCATTGCCGAAGGTCGCGGCGATAGGCCTCGACGGTGTGGGGCGAGAGCCGTCGCTCGGCCTCGAGCCTGCGCAGGAAGGCCTCGACGGCCTGATCCGCCCAGTCGGGCATGTCGGGGATGGGAGCCACGACCCCATCGTCGCAGCCGTCGGCGCGAGGTCAACGACCGACGACCGCTCCGGAGCCGTCGCGCCGCACGACGCCCTCGATCTCGAGGCGGGTCACCGTCGCCATCACGACGGCCGGATCCCCGCCGACCCGATCCACCAGGACGTCGAGGGCCATCGGCGTTCGGACCGCTCCGAGGATCGCCGTCTCCAATGGATCGGACCGCTCCCGAACCGGAGGGCCGACCAGCGACAGTGCCTCGAGGAGGTCGTCGGGATCGAGGACCGGGGCCGCGCCGTCACGGATGAGCAGGTTGCACCCCCGCGATGCCGACCGATCGACGTCGCCGGGAACCGCGAACACGGATCGGCCGAGCTCCGCGCCGGCGGCGGCGGTGACGAGTGCCCCGCCCCGCTCGGCGGACTCCACGACCACCACCGCCTCGGCGAGTCCCGCAATGATCCGATTGCGCGGTGGGAACCTCCAACCAAGGGGGCGCGCCCCGGGCGGATACTCGCTCACGATCGCACCGCCGCCGCCGACGAGCCGGTCCGCGAGCCGCCGATGCTCCGGGGGGTAGCAGACGTCTGCGCCACTCCCGAGAACGGCGATCCCGGGACCCGATGCGGTTCCGAGCGCCGCACCCTCGAGCGAGCCCTCGTGGGCGGCGCCGTCGATGCCCCGCGCGAGACCGCTCACGACGCACCACCCGGCCTGAGCGATCGCCGCTGCGAACCGCCGCGCCAGCCCCGTCCCGTACCCCGTGCACCGCCGGGTCCCGACGATGGCGACGGCGGGCACATCCGACGGCAGGGACCCCCTGAGGAACAACACATCCGGACCATCCGGAAGCTCGGCCAGCCGACGCGGGTAGCCGGGATCGGCGCGATCTACGACGACGAGGCCGCGACCCCGAGCGACCTCCCGAAGGGTGCCTGCCGGGAGCGACGCGGCGCGCCGGGCCGCGGCGGGCACCCCGACGCGGCCTGCCCGGCTCGCCACC
>DATHYU010000133.1:0-2353 GCA_035458965.1 Acidimicrobiia bacterium
CCTCGGGGCCGCCGCCGCCCTCTTCCGCGCCGAGGGCTACACGGACACGAACCTCGGGGAGATCGCAGCGTACGTCGGCATCGGTCGGACGACCCTCTACGACTACTTCCCCGACAAGGAGTCGATCCTCGTCGAACTCGTCGAGGACCGGCTCCCTGCGGTGGTCGAGGGCATGCTGTCGGAGCTGCCGGTTGGACTCTCGCATCGCGAGCGCCTGTCGGAGCTGCTCGTGCGCGGGATCACGTACGTTTCCACCGACGACGACCTCGGGTCGATGATCATGCGAGAGCTGCCGCGGCTGTCGCGGCGGTCCCAGCAGCGCATCGGCCGCGCCCACGATCGGCTGTCCGAGGAGATCACGCGCATCTGCCGCGACGGGATCGAGACCGGCGAGTTCCGGTCGTTCGATCCCGAGGATGCCGGCCGGATCGTGTCCGCGCTGATGATGTCGGCGTCCTCCGGCCTGCTGCGCGACGCCGACGCGAAGGCCCGCATGCACGAGATCGCCGACACCGTGGTCCGCTTCGTCTTCGACGGCCTGGCGAGTTGAGCGGGCCGGCGGCGGCAGACCGGCGATCGGCGGTCTGCGAAACCCAGGTAGGGCGACGGCAGAGGGAACCCGATGTGGCCGGGAGAGCGATTCGGCTCCGGTAGGTCGAAGGCATCTCGGGAGAAGGACGCAAGGGATTCCCCGCCGCGTCAGAACACGACGACCGTGTCGACGTCGGCATCCATGGCGAAACCCTGTCGCCGGGGCTCGGTGGAGCGCACCTCCTCCCAACCACATGAAGAGCGGCCGGCCGCCAACCGCCTAGCCTCCGAACCGTGCGCACCCTCTTCACCAACGCCCGCATCTTCGACGGCACGTCCGCCCCCATCTCCGACGGCGAGGTCCTGGTCGAGGATGGCGTGATCAGGGAGGTCGGGTCCGGGATGGACGGCGACGAGGTCGTCGACCTCGTCGGGCGCACGATCCTTCCGGGGTTCTTCGACTGCCACGTGCACGTGGCGTTCAGCGATGTCAACGTGTGGGGCGCCGTCCAGCGGCCGTTCTCGCTTCACTTCTACGAGGCCGCCCACAATCTGGCGGCAACGCTCACCGCCGGCATCACGACGATCCGGGATGCCGGCGGTGCCGATCTCGGCATGAAGGAGGCGCTCGAGCGCGGTCTGATCGCAGGCCCGCGGATGCAGATCTCCCTCACGATGCTCAGTCGGACGGGCGGCCACGGGGACGGTTGGATGCCGTCGGGTGTCGCGCTCCGGCTCCTCGACGGGTACCCCGGCATGCCGACACCCATCGTCGACGGACCCGAGGAGATGAGGAGGAAGGTTCGCGAGGTGGTCCGCAACGGCGCGGACGTGATCAAGGTGGCGACGTCCGGTGGCGTTCTCTCACCCCGGAGCGAGCCCCTGCATCCCCACTTCAGCCCCGAAGAGTTGGAGGTGCTCGTCCGCGAAGCCACCGATGTCGATCGGTTCGTCATGGCTCACGCCCAGGCGGCCGAGGGCATCAAGCGGGCCGTGCGAGCCGGCATCCGATCGATCGAGCACGGCATCTACCTCGACGACGAGGCGATCGGCCTGATGCTCGAGCACGGGACCTGGTTGGTGCCGACGCTTGTGGCACCCACCGGGGTCCTGCGTGCGGCTGCGGCCGGATTGGCGATCACGGATGCAGCACTGCGGAAGGCGAACGAGGTGATCGACATCCACCGCCACTCCTTCGAACGGGCAGTGGAGGCCGGGGTGAGGATCGCCATGGGCACCGACAGTGGAGTGACCCGCCACGGTGAGAATCTCGACGAGCTCCAGCTGATGCGAGACGGCGGCATGGCGCCGCATGACGTGCTCGTGGCCACGACGAGCAGCGCGGCCGAGCTCCTCGGCGTCCTCGGAGACTCGGGCACGATCGAGCCGGGCAAGCGAGCCGACCTCGTCGTCCTCGATGGAGATCCCCACGACTTCCGGGAGATGAGAGACCGCATCGCCGCGGTCTATCAGGACGGCGAACTCGTCTCCGGCGGCCTCTGAACGGCCGGCGGAGACGAGTCGGCTTCGCGGTTCGCGCGAGTCGCCCACTATCGTACGGGCCGGCCGAATCGACCGACCTGGAGCTTCCGTGGAAGAGCACGCCACCACCCGCCGCGCCACGCGGCGCCCGGAAGGGACTATGACGGTATTGGCGGCGACCGAGAGTCCCGTGATCCGCACCGAGGTCCTGCACTTCTCGACCGCTGACATCAACGAGTTCCTGAACCTGACGGACATCGTCCGCGAGGTCACGGAACGTTCGGGCATCAAGCACGGACAGGTCACGATTCACACGCCGCACACCACGACCTCGATCGTC
>DATHYU010000134.1:0-3393 GCA_035458965.1 Acidimicrobiia bacterium
TCTTCGGGGTCATCAAGCACTCGCCGGCGCAGGGGCTCGTGGGGCTCGCCACGTTCGCGCTGGTCCTGCTGCTCGCTCCCCGGATCGACCACGCCGTCCTCATCGGGATCGGCATGGGCATCATCGTCCACCTCGTGCGCGAGATGCGCGTGGACCTCGAGGCCCGCATCATCGAGACCACCCTGCGGCTCCGTCCCGGGGGCGTGCTGTACTTCGCCTCGGTGCAGACGCTGAACGAGGAGTTCACCCGCCAGCTCCAGGGTCATCCCGAGGCCGAGAGGCTCGAGATCGATCTGTCCGGCGCAGGCCGCCTCGACTACACGAGCGCGGTCGTCCTCAAGCAACTCGCCGACGACGCCGGCGCCGCCGGCCTCGAGGTGCGGCTCGTCAACGTGCCGTACGCGGCACGCCGCATCGTCGACGCGGTGTGGGGGAAGTGATGGCGGTTGTCGGGCGTGTCGGGGGATCGAGGTCCTCCTCCCTCGGGGGGAGAACCCGGGTTCCTCCCCCTTGGGGGAGGTGGCCCGGCCCGAAGGGCCGGGACGGAGGGGGTCACACCCCGGAGGCCCTCCCATGACGACCGCCTCCGACGCTGCGGCCGCCGAGGCCCGGGGGTGGGCGCGGATCGCCGCCGAATGGCGGGCCGAGAACCATCCGGAGGCCTTTGCCGATCTTCCGCCGCTCGAGTCCGCGGTGGTGCGGTTCCACGACCCGGAGGGGGACCTCCGGAAGCGGATGGAGCGGTGGGGGTACGAGCCTGGATCCTTCGACCTCGCCGATCTCTCCCGGTTCGCCGCGGGCCTGGCCCAGGCCGAGGCCGATGCGTGGGCCGCCGATCAGCCGCATGTGGCCACGCAGGCCTTCGAGACGCGGCGCTTTCTCGTCGGGGACCGCATCCTCCACTGGGCGGTGCCGTGGCTCGACACGGTCGGCCGGTGCTACCCGCCGCAGCGGGAGGCCTCGGCGGCGTCGGCCCTCTGGCTCCTCGAGCTCGCGGACCGGATGCGGCCCGCGCCGGTGCTGGCGTCCGAGGAGGGCCGCTTCCCTCCCGGTCATGATGCGATCGGTCCGATCGAGGCGGAGCGCAACCTCGACGAGGTGGTGCTCTCGGTCTGGTCCGGTGCGGTGGTGTTCCGGTCCACGCTCGCGTCGATGTCGGGGCGGTTCGTGTCCAGCCGTCTCGACGTCCACGACCTGCTCGGCGAGCTCACCTTCAGGCGCGACCTTGCCACCCTCTTCACCGTCCACGGGATGCGCTGGCAGGGAGTGGCGTCGCGTCACCCCGGCGCCGCCGAGATCTGGCAGGCCCTGGCGGGGCGGGCGAAGCGCACCGCCGCGGCGATCGGATGAGGGCCGGCGGGGTGTCCCCCCGGGGTTCACCGGCGCCGCCCGCGCCCGAGGGGACGAACCTCGGGGCCGCTAGCCGGCCATTCGCTCGATGAAGTCCGCTGCGATGGGGGCGGCGGTCTGGCCGCCTGATCCGCCGCCTTCGACCACCACGGCGAAGGCGAGGCCCTCCCAGAAGCCGACGAACCAGGCGTGCGTGTCGAGGTCCTCGCCGCTGCCGAACTCGGCGGTTCCGGTCTTGCCGGACACCACCTCCCCGTCGACCTTGGCCTTGCCCGCGGTGCCTTCGGTGACGACGAGGAGCATGAGGGTCTTGAGGTCGGCGACGATCTGATCGCCGAGGGGCAGGCGGGTTCGGCCTTCGTCGAAGGCCACGATCGTCGGTTCGAGCCACCCGCCGCCGGCGACGGCGGCGGCGACGGTCGCCATGTGGAGCGGGCTGGCGAGGACCTGGCCCTGTCCGATGGCGGCGGCGGCGCGGCCCGCCTGATCGGGCGGAAGGGGGAATTGCCCGCCGTTGTCGAAGACGGGGAGGTCGTAGCCGGCGTCGAATCCGAAGCCGGCGGCCACCGCGTCGAGGTCCTCGTTCGTCAGCCGGTCGGCGGCCAGCTGCGCGAACGTCGTGTTGCAGGACTCGGCAAAGGCCTCGGCGAGTGTGATGTTGCCCAGGTCCCGGCTGTCGGAATTGCGGAAGCGGCGGCCGTTGATGACCACTTCGCCGGGGCAGCCGACGATGTCGTCGGGACTCATGCCGGTCTGCAGCAGCGCGGTGAGCGTGACGATCTTGAAGGTCGACCCCGGCGGGTAGAGGCCGCCGAGCGATCGATCGAACTCCGAGGTCGGCTTCGACGCCGCGGCCCGGATCTCGCCGGTGTCCACGTCGATGACCACCATCGCGGCGGGCTCCTCGGCGGCCTGGATGGCCTCCTGGGCGGCGAGCTGCATCGCGACGTCGAGGGAGGTCACGAGGTCCTCCGGCTCGGTGCCCTCGGTGGAGCCGGCCACTTCGAGGGTGCGGCTGAACTCGTTGAGGTGCCGGATCTCCTGCGCCGGCGTCCCGGCCAGGGTGCGCTCGAAGGCCAGCTCCATGCCCGACCGGCCGACGATGTCACCGACGCCGTAGGGGGTGCCGAGCCGGTCCAGCAGCTCGGCGGTGATCTCGCCGACCCTCCCCACGATCAGGGGAGCGAAACCAGCGATCGCTCCGGCGCGGGCGGGGCTGTCGCGGAACGCGACCCCGGGAATCGCGATGAGTGTGTCGCCCACCTCGGTCAGCTGCTCCGACGTGAGCTCGCCGACGGGGAGGAACCAGTCCGGCTGGTTCCCCGGGTTGTCGAGCTCACGCTCCACGATCGCCGGGTCGATCCCGGCGAGTGCCTCGAGCTCGGCGATCAGCTGCTCACGGTCCTCGATCCGCTCCGGGATCACCCCGACGAGCTTGGTGCTGGTCTGCTCGGCGATCGGGGTGCCGTCCCTCGCCAGGATCGACGCCCGGCCCGACCACTCGGCGACCCGGAGGAACCGGTGCCCCTCCTCCAGGTCCGGGTGGAGGAGCGACGGTGCCCACAGGACCCGCCACCCACCGACACCCCTGGCGAGGACGGCGGTGCTGGTGTACGACCACTCACCGAAGGCGTCGAGGTCGAGCGTCACATCGAACGAGACGACGATGGAGTCCTCGACGATCGCGGGGTCGCGGGCCTCGAACGACGCCTCGAGGACGTCGAGTGACGATCGCCACGATTCGAGCGCCGGCTCCGTGTCGCCCGTGGCGCCGCTCAGGAACACGAGGGCCGACGGCCAGTCGAACGATGCCCACGCCGCCAGGAGGGCGTCGACGACGCCGGCGGCGTCCTCGAGATCCTCTTCGGTGATTCCCTGCTCGGTCGTGGTCGTCGTGCCCGCCGAACCCGACGTCGTCGGTGTCGTCGACCCGGCGGTCGTGCTCGTGGACGTGGCGCCGGCGGCCGTGGTGGTCGAGGCCGTCGAGTCCGGGCGGATCGTCTGCCCTCCGGAGCACGCCCCGGCGAGCAGCGCTCCGATGAG
>DATHYU010000135.1:0-2264 GCA_035458965.1 Acidimicrobiia bacterium
CCCCGACGCGCGAGGCGGCCCGCCGCGGCATGGCCGAGCGGGCGGCCCGCCGTCATGAGGTCTACGTGAAGTGGGGCCTCGCCGAACGCGGTGGCCTGCGGGATGCCGGGAGCTCCTTCGACGACGAGACCCCCGAGGAGGCAGACGGCCGGTTCATCCTCGGCCCCCCCGAGGTGTGCGCCGAAGGCCTCGCCCGGCTGCGCGAGGATGTCGGGATGACCCACTTCGTCTACAAGCCGCAGTGGCTGGGGATGCCGCACCTCGAGGCGATGCAGCAGCTCGAGGCCTTCGGCACCGAGGTCCTCCCCCTCCTCGGCTGAAGGGTCCGGTGCCTCTGGCGCTCCCCACGACCCGGGAAGAGGCTGGGGGGCGGAGGGAGGTGTGCGATGCGCCGATTCCTCGTCCTTGCGGTCCTGCTGACGGCATGCGGGCTCCCGATGGACCGCGCGCTCGACGGCACGCGGCCCCTCGACATCTCGATCTGCGACCCGGCGACCGGATCCTTCAGCGCCGACATCACCAACCCGTACCTGCCGCTGGCCCCGGGCCGGGCCTGGGTGCTCACGGGAGGCTCGATGCGCGTCGAGATCGCCGCGCTGGACGAGACCGAGGTCGTCGCCGGCATCGAGACCCGGGTCTTCGAGGAGCGGGAGGCGAAGGACGGCGAGCTCTTCGAGATCTCCCGCAACTTCGTCGCGCAGGCCGCCGACGGCACCGTCTGCTACTTCGGGGAGGACGTCGAGGACTACGAGGACGGCGAGCTCGTCGGGTCCTCGGGCGCGTGGCGCGCCGGCATCGACGAGGCGGTTCCCGGGATCCTGATGCCCGCCGATCCGCAGGCCGGCACCTCGTACCGCCAGGAGGTGGCCCCCGGCGTCGCCGAGGACGCCGCCCTCGTCCTCGCACTCGGCGGTACGGCCGATCTCCCGGCCGGAGTCTTCACCGATGTCCTCACCGTGATGGACGTCGACCCCATCGGTGGCGGCGCCGACGGCAAGCGGTACGCCCGGGACGTCGGCCCCCTCACCGACGGAGGGCTGCGTCTCGAATCCTGGACCGGCTAGCCGGACGCCGTCCGGGCGTCGGCGATCCGGTTCAAGGCGACGCCGGCGAGCACGAGGACGAGTCCGAGCACGACCGCCACGGTCAGCGACTCGTCGACGATGATCGCCGAGGACGTCAGGCCGACGACGGGAACCGCCATGAGGGCGAGGCTCGTGCTGATCGCCGGGTGGGCCCGCAAGACGGTGAGCTGTCCCCAGATCGCGATGCCACTCGCCGCCACGCCCTGATAGACGACGATCCCGACGAGCCCGGCCGTCCAGTCGATCGTGGGAATGCCCTCGACGACGAGCGCCAGCGCGGTGATCGGCACCGCGGCGATCAGCATCTGCCACGGCAGCAGGCCCAGGGGGGTGGCGATCCACGTGTGGCTGCGGATGTGCACGGTGACCCCCGCCGTGATGACCGCCGCCAGCAGCAGCATCCCGTGACCGAGGAGCACCCGCGTGTCGCTCCAGTCGAGGCGGGTCGGCTCGAACACGAACAGGATCCCGCCGACCCCGGCGACGAGCCCGAGCCACCGCAGCCGGGACATGCGCTCCCTGAGGACCGCGACGGCTATCGGGACCGTCCACAGGCTGGAGGTCCACACGAGGATCGACGAACGACCGGGCGGCACGATCTCGAGTGCCAGGAACACCAGCATGAACACCAGCGACAGCCGGAACACCGCCACCGAGGCGACGATCGGGTAGTCGCCGCGGGCCGGGCGGGCGAGACGTCCGGTCGCCGCCGCGATCGCAAACAGCGTGAGCGTCGCGCCGATCAGCCGGAAGGACACCATCCAGACCGCTGAGATCGAGCGGAGCCCGATCGCCATGAAGGGCCAGTTCAACCCGAGGAGGATCACCACGACGGCGATGAGCGGATAGACCGCGTGCGCGCGCAGCACGGTCGGCGACCCCGGGTCCCCGGCGGGCTCCCAGAGCAGCCCGTGCACCCGGGTCTGCCACGTCGTCACCTGATCCTCCCGCCGCCATTCAAGCGGGAGGACGCGACGGCGATACCGTTCCGAGATGCGGAGACCGCTGATCGCCACCCTCGCCCTGCTCACCGTGGTCAACGTCGCCGTCAACGTCGTCCTCCCCGGCTGGACCTACATCCCGGTGATGGCGGGCGGCGGCGTCGCCGCCGTCGCCATCGCTCGGCGTGCGGGGGTGACCGCCGCGGACCTCGGGCTGTCGGACGGCCGGGGACGGTCG
>DATHYU010000136.1:0-2686 GCA_035458965.1 Acidimicrobiia bacterium
CGTGATCACGGTGATGCCGCTGGTGGTGTTCTTCCTCCTGCAGCGGTTCTTCGTCCGAGGGATCACGGCCGGTTCCGTCAAGGGCTGATCGACCAGAACACGGGCTCTCCGCGTTCAGTGCTGGTGGTCCTTGGCGGGGAAGGCCACGACGTCGCGGACGAGGAGATCGACGCGGTCGCCGGGTCGGAAGTTGGGGGTCGGGCCCATGCGCGACAGCAACCGGCGGCCATCGTCGAGATGCAGGGTGATCAGCTGGTCGTGGCCGTAGAACTCCCGCTCGACGACGAGCGCGGTGCCCTTGTCGGCCGGGATGACCCGGACCGACTCGGGCCGGATCATCACCTCGACGGGCCCCGTCAGTTCCTCCCCGACCGGGAAGCGGCCGAGCGGCGTGTCCACGGCCCCGGCGCGCGCCGTGCCGTCGACGAACTCGGCTTCGCCGAGGAACCGGGCCACCCAGCAGTCGGTGGGGCGGTGGTACAGCTCCGACGGGTCGGCGGTCTGGATGACGGCACCGTCGCGCATGACCGCCACCACGTCGCTCATGGCGAGGGCCTCCTCCTGGTCGTGCGTGACGAAGACCGCTGCGGCCCGGGCCTCGACCAGGATCGACCGCACCTCGCGTCGCACGGCATCCCGTCGCCGGGCGTCGAGGTTCGAGAACGGCTCGTCGAGCAGCACGACGTCGGGGCGCGGGGCCAGAGCACGGGCGAGGGCGATCCGCTGCTGCTCGCCGCCCGACAGCTCGTGGGGCATCCGGTTCTCGGCGCCGGACAGGCCGACCATCTCGAGGACTTCGAAGATGCGGGCCCGTTCGTCTTCCTCGTCGTCGATCCCGTAGGCGATGTTGCGGGCGACCGACATGTGCGGGAAGAGCGCGTAGTGCTGGAAGACCATCCCGACCCGGCGCCGCTCGGGAGGCGTCATGCGGCGGTCGTCGACCACGGTTCGGCCGGCGATCTCCACGATGCCGGCGTCGGGACGCTCGAAGCCGGCAATGACCCGCAGGACCGTGGTCTTGCCGGAGCCCGACGGACCGAGGAGCCCCAGCACCCCGTGGGACGGCGCTTCGAGCGAGAAGTCGCGCAGCGCGTCGACGGCGCCGTAGGTCTTCGTCACGGCGAGGCATCGGATGGCGGGCGGGCTGAGGTGGGATGTCATAAGGGGTCTCGCGTCGTCAGAAGGTACATCGGCACGGCCGATACGACGACGAGCACGAGGGCCGGGCCGGCAGCGCGAGCGTAGAGGAGATCGGTCGACGCCGACCAGATCTCGACGGCCAGCGTGTCGAAGCCGGTCGGCCGCAGAAGCAGGGTCGCGGGCAGCTCCTTCATGGTCGTGAGGAACACGAGAAGCCCTCCGGCGGCGAGTCCGCGCCAGATGAGGGGCAGCGTGACGTTGAAGACGGTGCGGATGGGCCCGTGGCCCAGCCCTCGGCTGGCCTCCTCGAGCGTGGGGTCGACCCGGAGGAGCGCCGCCCGCGTCGACCCGAGCGCCTGGGCGAAGAAGATCGAGGCGTACACGATCACCATCAGCGTGAGGCTCTGGTAGAGCCCGCCGAGGAACCGTGAGGCGAAGAAGACCATCCCCAGGGCGACGGTGATGTGGGGGAGGGCGTAGACGGCGTAGGAGACGCGTTCCGTCCAGGCCGTGGCGCTCGAAGGATGCCGGGTCACGAGGACCGCAACGGGAACCGAGGCGGCCATCGCCAGCAGTGCCGCGAGGGTCGATCCCGAGATCGAACCGAAGGTGGCCCCCCAATCGAGGCGGGCTCCCAGACCGGACTCGCTGCCCCGGAGGACCCAGGCGACGAGCGTGCCGAGGGGGAGCACCAGGGTCGCGGTCGTGAGCGCCGCCAGCGCGGCGGTGGCACCCATCCGGCCTCGACGGGACAGCCGCCCCGGACGCGTCGGCTGCGCCGGGGCAGCCGAGTGGTAGGCGCCGCGCCCGCGGGTGCGTTGCTCGATGAGGAGGATCGCCACCGCGAGGAGGACGAGGAGGGTCGCGAGCACCGCCGCAGGTGTCCTGTCGAGCCGGCCGGCGTACTGGGCGTAGACGATGCGGGTGAAGGCGTCGAAGCGCATGAGCGACACCGCCCCGAAGTCCGACAGCGTGTACAGCGCCGTGAGGAGCAGGCCGGCGCCCGCAGCGGGTCGGAGCTGGGGGAGGACGACGGTGCGGAAGACCCGGACCGGTGACGCGCCGAGCCCGCGGGCGGCTTCCTCGTGGGTCGGGTCGATGCGTCGAAGTGTCACGGCCGCCGTGAGGAAGACGAAGGGGTAGGTCGAGACCGTGAGGGCGAGCCAGGCTCCGGCGAACCCGCGCAGGATCGGCAGCGTGACGCCGATGAGCTCCTGGCTCATCCCGCTCGGGCCGCCGGCCGACACGATCGCCAGGGCGATCACATATGACGGGATGACCAGCGGAAGGGCCACGAGGACGCGCCACACCCGCCGGCCCGGGACATCGGTCCGCTCGGTCAGCCATGCCGCGCCGATCCCGATCACGGCGGCGGCGGCCGAGACGGAGACGACGAGCAGGACCGTGTTGGCCACCAGCTCGGCCGTTCTTCCCGACAGCGCGATCTCGAATGCCCTCCCCGCGTTCGCGACGGTGCGGGCGACGAGCATCACGAAGGGGACGAGGGCCGGCACGAGCACGGCCGCCGCCACCATCCACAGCAGGG
>DATHYU010000137.1:0-4679 GCA_035458965.1 Acidimicrobiia bacterium
CGATCGCCACCTTCAAGGTGCCGCGCTACGTGCGATTCGTCACCGAGTATCCGATGTCGGGAACGAAGATCCAGAAGTTCGTGCTGCGCGAGCGCATCACCGCCGAGCTCGCCGAGCACGGCATCGGCGAGGCCCCGAGGATCACCTCCTCCTAGCCGGGCCGTCTGCCGTCGGCCGACCGGTACCGTGCGTGCCTATGACCGACCGTCGCCGCACCCTCGCCGATCGACTCGGGGACGGCGCCTCCCGGGCCGCCTTCGACTCGACCGACTGGGCGCTGCTGCTCACCGTGTCGGGCATCTTCGGCTCGGCGTTCCTGTGGATCTCGATCGCCTTGCGATCGCTCGAGCCCGGGGTGATCGCCGTGGGGAGGCTGGTGCTCGCGGCCGGCGCCATCGTGCTCATCCCCCGGGCGCGGCGGCGGATCGATCGGGCCGACTGGGCGATCGTGGCGATCGCCGGCCTGATCGGCCAGGGGGCGCCGGCGTACCTGTTCGCCGCGGCCGAGAAGCACATCTCCTCGGCGCTGACGGGGATGCTCGTGGCGGGGGTGCCCATCATCGCCACGGCCATCAGCGTCGGCATCACCCGGCGTCGCCCGGGACGGTTCCAGGTCGGCGGCCTCGCCATCGGCCTCGTGGGGATGGTCATGCTCGCCGGCCCCGATCTCGTCGAAGCAGGCGGCTCGGCCCTCGGCGTGGGGATGGTGCTGGTCGCCGTGTGCTGCTACGCCGTCTCGAACAACCTCTATCCCCGGGTTGCCCAGACCTACGGCTCACTCCCCATCTCGCTGTGGGGACAGGCGCTGTCGGCGATCGTGCTGCTCCCGGTGGGGATCGCCGATCTCTCGGGCTCGCGCGTCGAGCCGCTCCCGATCGTGGCGCTCGTCATCCTCGGAGTCGTCGGCACCGGGATCGCGCGCGCCCTGCTCGTGACGCTCGTCGGGCGGGTGGGGCCGCGCCGCGCTCCGGTGATGTCCTATCTCATCCCGGTCGTGGCCCTCGTGCTGGGGGTCGCGGTCCTGGGCGAGTCCGTGACGGCGCTCCAGGTCGCCGGCGTCGCCGTGGCGATGGCCGGCGGCTTCCTCGTCACCCGGGCCGAGTGATCACCACCTGTTCGCGGCGTGCGAGGCCGCTCCAGGTCAGCGGTGGCGCCAGACGATGCGACCCTTCGTGGGGTCGTACAGCGACACGTCGACCTCGACGACGTCGCCGGGAAGGATCCGGATCTTTCGGCCGCGCCGCATCTTGCCGGCGGCGCGGGCGATCACCTCGTGACCGCCCTGTTCGAGGCGAACCCGGAACGTCGCGTCTCGCAGGACGTCCACGACCGTGCCTCGGGCGCGGAACGACTGCTCGTCGGTCATCGACGCTCCTGATTCGTCATGGGATCTCCTTCGTCATCGGCCGGCGCGTCGCCGGTCCCACCTGCGAACCCTAGCCCCTGGCGGGCGTTGTCCGTCTGTCGCGTCTCGAGCATCGCCAGTGCCAAGAAGGTGGCCGCGGACGCGATGAAGACGGTCATGGCCACACCGAATACGAGGACCGCGACGGCGGGGCTGCCGCCCGGCGAGGTCGCGGCGACGACGGCTCCCGACGCGAGCGTCAGCGGGATGCCGGTGGCGACGCCCAGCGTGGCGAGCCCTCGGAGAGCGCGGGGCCTCAACAGGTCGGCGGCCCCGAGTCCTCGGAGCTCTCCTCGGGCGGACCGTACTCCCTCCACTCGGCGACGGAGCGGACGGCGAGGACGACGATCGTGATCGTCCCGGCGGCTGCGGCGACGGCAGACACGAGACCCAGTCCCACCGAGAGCGGGATGCAGGATCCCGGGCGGCACGAGACCTCCGTGACGAGCCCGCCGACGACCCCTCCGGCGAGGGCGGCCAGGACGACCGGGATCATGACCCAGGGATTGGGGAGACGTCTCACTCCGCCTCCTCTCGCGGGACGCCCCGATCGTCGTAGCCGGCCGCCTCGAGGATCCCGGGGGGCACGAGCTCCGGTGGGAAGGGGACGCGCTCGACCGGCGGAGGGGCGAGGGGATCGACGGCCAGGCGAACGGGTTTCGCCCATGTGGCGGCGCCAGCGACGACGCCGAGGCCTCCTGCGATGGCCGCTCCCGGGAGATCGCCCGTCACGGCGACCCAGACGCCGAGCGCGGGCAGGCCGGCCCGGGCGCCCCAGAGGCCGGCGAGTGACGCCCGGGAGACGAGCCATCCGATCGCGACCGCCCCTCCGGCGAGGACCCAGGCGGCCGTGGACAGGCCGTCGTGGAGGGCGAGGGCGACTGCGACCGGGAGCGCCAGGATCCCGAGGACGACGGCGACGACGAGGGGTTCGGGGCCGTTCGCCGAGGGAAGGAGGCGTATCCATCCGCCGAGCCACGGCCCTGCGAGCGCGGCGGCGGCGACCCCGGCGGCGGCGAGCCCCGCCACGCCGAGCCCGTCGAGCGGCATCGTGGCCGCCAGTCCCAGCCAGAGTGCCACGAGGCCGCCGGCGAGCCGACGGGACCAGCGTCCGCGGGCGACGAGCATCCCGGTGACCGCCACGACGGCGAGCGCCGTCGACGCCACCGCGATCACGCCGGCGGCATCGGAGGCGAAGGGGTCGGGGTCGAGCGCGAGCCGCACCGACCAGACCAGCGATGCGGTGACGACGGAGGCGGCGACGAGCAGGATGCTGGGGCGCACGGAGCCATTATGCGCCGCCGGCGGCGAGAGCCCGATTCGCGATCCCGGCGCGCCGCCGCCCTACCGTGGTGGCATGGATCGGACGTGGCCGGGTGAGTTCGTGTTCTGCCCGATGTGCGCCGCCCCTCTGGAGCGCGCCCTACGGGGCGGGGCGATGCGCCAGGGCTGCGGTGCCTGTGGATATGTCCACTTCCGGAATCCGGGGGTGGGTGCAGCGGTCGTCGTCATCGACGGCGAGGGGCGCATCCTCCTCGTGCGACGCGCTCCCGGGGCGACGCAGCCGGGGCGATGGTCGATACCGGCAGGATTCGTCGACTACGGCGAGGACGTCCGGGCCGCAGCGGCGCGGGAGCTCGAGGAGGAGACCGGGCTCGTGGCCGAGGTGGGCGAGGTGGTGCACGTCGCGTCGAACTTCCACGATCCCGCGAAGCTGACGGTCGGCATCTGGTTCGCCGGCCGGGTCATCGGCGGGACGGCTGCCGCCGGGGACGACGCCGACCGGATCGGATGGTTCGCCCTGGACGACCTTCCGCCTCTGGCCTTCGAGACGGACGCCGATCTGCTGAGAACGATGCGCGAGGGCTAGCGCGCCGGGCGGGTGTCGATGATGCCCGGCACCCGCTGGTTGCCGATGAAGGTGAAGTACCGCCAGAGCGCCTGCGCCTCGTTCTTGTCGGCGGTCGCCGGGTCGTCGAGGGTGCGCAGATCGAACTCCCAGGTCTCGCCGGGAAGGATCGTGGGCGACTCGAAGTTGCTCCGTCGCTCGGTGATCACGTACTCGCGCGGTGGATCCTGGTTCTCCCATCGGACGATCCAGAACTCGTCGAGCTCGAACTCGAGGTTCGACGGCGTGAACTTCCCGTTCTCGATGACCACGACGAAGATCCCCTCGGGCGGGGGCTCGGTGGGGGTGGTCGTCGTGGGGATCTGATTGCGGTCGAGCGCTTCCTGGTTCGGACCGCTTCCGCACGCGACAAGGGCCACGGTGAGCACGGCTCCTGCCAGCCCGAGGGCACGGCGCACGGCTGATCCTCCCTGTCGGCGTCGGTGGGGTGGCGACACTCTAGGCATCGTTTCGGTCTTTCGCGCCGACGGGGGGGAACGGCGCCGCCGACGACGGCGGGTCCCAACGCGACGCCTCGCGCCACGGGCTTGCGGGCACCAGCTCGAAGACGGTCGCGTGATCGGGCTTGTCCGTGTGCAGGGTTTCGAGAGGCCGGCCCGTCAACCGGAGACGGGCCGCCTGCGTTGGATCCTGGTGTCCGACCACGACGGCCGTGGCGCCGGGATGGCGCCTTCCGAGCTCGTCGACGACCTCGATGACCCGGTCGGCGGCCTCCTCGATCGACTCGGGAGCGAAGGGGAGGCGATGCGGGCGATCCAGGTAGGCGGCGAGCTCGCCCGGGAAGGCGCGGTCGACCTCGTCCCACGCGACCCCCGCCCACCGGTTCGACAGCCGCCACTCGACGAGGCGCTCATCCGTCTCGATGGTGAGGCCCAACAGGTCGGCGATGGGGGAGGCCGTCTCCACCGCGCGCAGCAGAGGAGAGCTCACGACGAGGTCGGCAGCCGATCCGGCGAGATGCCGAGCCGCTTCGTCGGCCTGCCGCCGCCCGCGGTGGGTCAGTGGGAATCCGGGGAGATCCGCGTAGACCACATGGTCGGGGTTGAGAACTTCCCCGTGGCGGACGAGCAGGAGTCTGGCGAGCACGGGCGGGCAGTGTAGGGACGCCCCGGGCCCACCCCGACTCGTCGGAGCCCGACCCGCCGGGACCCCGAAAGACCCTGGAGCGCTAGAGGTTCCGGCCGGTATACTCAGCCTTCCTGACGGAGCCTGGAGCCGGTCTTCATGCCGCTTGACGACAGAGAACAGCGCATCCTCGAGGAGATCGAGCGCCAGTTCTACCAAGAGGATCCAAAGCTCGCCGAGACGGTTCGCAACACCACCCTGGCGTCGGTGTCCACGCGCAACCTGAAGTGGGCCGTCCTC
>DATHYU010000138.1:0-3442 GCA_035458965.1 Acidimicrobiia bacterium
CCTCGAGATGTTCGGGATCACCGCCGGCGGGTGGCTCCTGGCCGAGTCGGCGCTCGCGGCGCATCGCCGGCTCGCCGATGCGAACGGCGATGCCTCCTTCCTGCGGGAGAAGATCGCGACCGCCAGGTTCTACGCCGCCCACGAGCTGCCGCGCGTCGCGGGGCTCGTCGGCTCGGTGACGGCCGGCGCGGAGGGCGTGTTCGCCATCCCGGCGGATCGGATCGGCTGAGGGCTCAGCGCGGGACCCGCGTCCGCTTGAACTCGTTGAGTGCCGTCCACGACAGCTGATCGAGGACGCGATCGACGGCATCGACGTCCCATCGGGTCATGAGCCGGACGAACACCGCCTCGTCGCCGGCGATGAACGTCGGGACGCCGAACACCGAGTGCCGCTCGACGCCAGCGGTGTGATCGGCGGCGAGGGCCTCGAGCGGCCGGCCGGAGCCGACGACGGCGGCGACGGCGTCCGAGTCGAGGCCGACCGAGTCGGCGATCCCCCGGAGTACGGCCTCGTCGTTGATGTCGGTCCCCTGCTCGTGACGCGCCGCGAACAGGGCGCCGTGGGCATCGATGAAGCTCTCGGGGAACTCGTCGCGGATCGCGAGGCCCCAGGCGAGGGCGAGGACGCCGCTCGGCAGGTCGTCCCGCTCCCAGACCGGGGTGTCGCCATCGGAGAGATGCACCTGGCTGAGCGAGAACGCCTGGAAGCCGACATCCCACTCACGCCCATCGCGCAGTCCCTGCACGACCCCCTCGTTCGCATTGCGGGCGAACGGGCACAGGTAGTCGAAAGTGATGGAGAACCGCATGGACTCCCCTCGGTCGGGTCGGCGGCCCCGGCGGCCCACCTGTGGATGGAGCGCCCTCCGGCCTATCGTGGCCTTCTCCACGCCGCTACGAGAAAGGCACCCCCTGTGGCCGAGTACCCATCGCCACCCGATCTCACGATCGACCTCGACGCCTCGTACACCGCAACGCTCCACACGACGCTCGGCGACATCGCCATCGAGTTCGACCCCGCAAGCGCGCCGCTCGCCGTCAACAACTTCCTCTTCCTCGCCGGGGAGGGCTTCTACGACGACGTCATCTTCCACCGGGTGGTCCCCGGCTTCGTCGTCCAGGGCGGCGACCCGACCGGCACCGGACGGGGCGGTCCGGGCTACCGGTTCCGCGACGAGCTGGAGGGATCCGGAAGCTACCGCCGCGGCACGGTCGCGATGGCAAACGCCGGTCCGAACACGAACGGCTCGCAGTTCTTCATCTGCCTCAAGGACCTCCCGGGGCTGCCGCACGCCTACACGATCTTCGGCCAGGTGACCGACGGCCTCGACGTCGTGGATCAGGTCGCGGCGCTTCCGACGGACATGTCGGACCGGCCGCACGACCCACCGGCGATCACCGGCGTCTCACTGACCGGGGTCTGAGGCACTCCGCGCCGCCTTGTACGCGGCCAGCGTGAGCTCCCGCGCCTCGGCATGATCCACGATCGGCGCCGGATAGTCCTCACCCAGGGTGACCCCTCCGGCCGCCAGATCGAGCGGGCCTGCCTCCCAGGGGGCATGGATGCTCCGATCGTCGAGGCCGGCGAGCTCCGGCACCCACCGGCGGATGTAGCCGCCCGTGGGATCGAACTTCTTCGACTGTGACACCGGGTTGAAGATCCGGAAGTAGGGGGCGGCATCGGCGCCGGTCCCGGCGACCCATTGCCAGTTGCCCACGTTCTGGGGCACGTCGGCGTCGACGAGCAGGCGGCGGAACCACCGCTCGCCCTTGCGCCAGTCGACGAGCAGGTCCTTCACGAGGAACGACGCCGTGATCATGCGCACCCGGTTGTGCATCCACCCCTCGGTGGCGAGCTGGCGCATGCCCGCATCCACGATCGGGTACCCCGTCCTCCCCTCCTGCCAGGCGGCCAGGCCCCCGGGGTCGGTCCGCCAGGCGACGGCGTCGTACTCCGGGCGCATGGCCGCGGACACCGTGTGGGGGTAGCGGGCCATCAGCTGTGCGTAGAAGTCCCTCCAACACAGCTGGCGGACGAAGGCGCGCCGCCCGTCCGAGGAGTCGCCGACCCGGTCGGCGACCGTGCGAGGGCTGACCGTCCCGAACTTGAGGTCCGCCGACAGGCGTGAGGTGGTGTCGAGATCGGGCCGATCGCGCTCCTCGACATAGGCGTCGACGCGCTCTGCGAACCCGTCGAGGCGGTCGAGGGCGGCGGCCTCGCCGCCGGGCATGAGCGGCGGCCCGGCCTCGGGAACGCCGGTTCCCGGATCGGCCGAGACGCGGGCGGCACCCGGCTCCGGCCACCGGGACCGCGGCGTGGCCTGCCAGGTGCGGCTGAAGGGCGTGAAGACGAGGTACGGCCGGCCGTCCTTGGTGAGGATGGTGCCGGGCGCGTGGACGAAGCGGCCGTCGTGGGCGACGAGTCGGCCGTCGAGCGCGCCGGCGGCCTCGCGGTCCCGATCCATCGCGTACGGGGTCACGTCGGAGTTGGCGTGGACCGCATCGGCCCCCGCCGCGATCGCGGCGACGACGTCGGCCGGACGACCCCGCTCGACCCGCAGCCGCCCCCCGGCCTCGGCGAGGGCGGCGTCGAGCGCACCGAGGTGTGCGGCCAGCTGGTTCCGGCGATGCTCGCCTGCCCGATTCCACAGTGCCGGATCGACCACGAAGAGGGCGGTGACGTCGTCGTGGTCGGCCGTCGCCCGCGCCCAGGCGGGGTTGTCGGCAAGCCGGAGGTCGGATCGGAACCAGACGACGCCGCGGCTCATCGACGACGCTCGTCTATCCACGCGTCGACCCGTTCCCACTGATCGAGGAGCCAGGCCGCCCGGCTCGCCCGGTCCGCGGGTATCTCGGCGGCGGGCACCCGCCAGAAGCCGACCTGCAGGGTGCCGCCGATGATGGTGCCGGCCCAGATGTCCTTCACCTCGGCGAATCCGTCGAGGCCGACGTGCGCGGCGACCACGACATCGGTCCCGAGGTCGAGCAGCGTCATCGGCCCGCTCAACCGCGGCGGGAGGACGTGACGGAGGCTCCTGGCGCGTTTGGCCATCGGCGACCGCCTCTTGCCCAGCGACTCCAGCGCCCGCGCCTGCTTCGCCGGCGTGAATCGTGTGCCCTCGGGGTAGATGAGCATGCCGTCCTTCTCGCCGAGGCCGGCTCCCAGCCGCCGGATCCGCTCGACCTCGGCGGACGTGTCACCGGAGCGATCGACGAACACGTTCTCGAGCCGGTTCCCGGCGATGTCGAGGGCAGGATCGATGAGCAGCTCCTTCTTCAGGACGTAGCGCAGTCGGATCCCGTGTCGGGTCGTCACGAGCACGTTCGGGAGCAGGGTGTCGGCGATGGAGGCGTGGCGCATCATCACGACGATGGGCCCGGGCGGCACGACCTCGTCACCCTCGACGACGACCTGCACGGAGAAGATCCTCCGGAACGACCA
>DATHYU010000139.1:0-4215 GCA_035458965.1 Acidimicrobiia bacterium
GGAGTCGGCCAGGGCCGCCGGGGACCAGATCGGCCGGCTCACCGGTCTCGCCAAGGACGTTCCGGGGCGCGACCGATCTGAGCCGGTCCTGCGGGCGGCCGCCGACGCCGAGGCCCGGGTGGCCGGGGCCGAAGCCGCCGAGCGCGAGGCGTCCGAGGGGCTGGAGGCCGCTCGAACGGCGCTGGACGAGGCGCTCGCCGAGGTCGGCGGGCGTTCCGGTCTCAGCGAGGCCGATCGCCTGATCGAACGGCTCGGCGCGGCCGACGAGACCGCGGGTCGCGAGGGACAGCGCGCGGGGGCGGCGAAGAAGGAGTCGGACACGGCGGCCGCGGCCGTCGAGGCCGCCCAGGAGCGTCTCGAGCGCGCCTCGGCCGACCACGGACAGGCGACGACGCGTCATGGAGACGCGGTGAAGGCGGCCGAGGAGGCCGACCAGGCGCTGCACGCGGCGCGTCACGGCGCCATGGCGGCCACGTTGCGCTCCGAGCTCGCCGCCGGAGATCGATGCCCGGTGTGCGAGCAGACCGTGGCGACGGTCCCCGACGCGTCCGACCCGCACCTGGAGGCGGCGACGGCGGCCCAGGAGGCGGCGCGGGAGGCCCTGGAGGCGGCGGCGACGACCCTGACCGCGAGCGCAGCGGCTGCCGCTGCGGCCGGTGAGGCGCTCGAGGCGGCGCGCGAGACGGCGGCGTCGGCTGCCTCCCAGGCCTCCGCCGCCGAACAGGCAGCCCTCGAAGCGGTCGAACGGGCGGCCGAGGTCCGCGCCGCGGTGGTCGACCTTCTGGGTGACGACGATCCCCGCGAGACGCTGCAGCGGCGCAAGGCCGCCGTGGCGGCGGCCGAGGAGGCGGTCGGTGCCGCAGAGGCGCGTGGCAAGGAGGCGGCGCGACTCGCCGCGGCCGCCCGCCAGGGGTCGCGGGAGGCCGTCGACGTCCTGGAAGAGCTGGCCCGCCGCCTCGCCCGGCTGGCCGGCGAGCTGGGCCTCGACGTCGAGATCGGCCGGGACCCCGAGAGCATCGGGGCCGCGCTCGGCTCGGTCCGGGAGGGCTGGATGGCCCTCAAGGAGGCTGCGGACGATGCCGCGGGGGCGGCGGCTGGGACGCTCGAGGCCGCGCGGGCCGAGCGGGCAGAGCTGCTGGTGGCCGCGGACCTCGCCCCCGAAGCCGTGCTCCCCGATGCGGTGGGCGAGGCCCGGGCGACGCTGGCCGCCACCGGCCGCGAGATCTCCACCCTCGAAGCGCGGCTCGAGGAGCTGCGGGCCCTCGAGGAGAGGGAGGCCGACACGATCGGAGCTCGCGATCGGCTCACCCGGATCGTCGACGACCTCGCGCCGTCGAAGTTCCTTCGGTTCGTCCTCGACGAGAAGCGGCGGGCCCTGGCGTTGCTGGGCTCCAGCCGGCTCGAGGAGCTGTCGGGCGGCCGGTACCGCTTCACGGACGACGGGGCGTTCGAGATCGTCGATCTCATGGCCGCCGAGCAGGCCCGTCCGGCGGCCTCGCTGTCGGGCGGCGAGACCTTCCTGGCCTCGTTGGCGCTGGCCCTGGCCCTCGCCGAGATGGTCGGAAGCGAGGGCGGGAGGCTCGATGCGTTCTTCCTCGACGAGGGATTCGGGTCGCTCGATCCCGAGCACATCGACCTCGCCATGGACGGCATCGAGCGGCTCGTGGCCGGGGCGGGTGATCGGCTCGTCGTCGTGGTCAGCCACGTCCCGGCATTGCGCGACCGGATCGAGGATCTCGTCGTGCTCGACAAGGATTCGTTGACGGGTGACACGGTCGTGCGGCGCGGCGCCGAGCCGGGCGACGGGTGAGAGGAGGAGACGTGCCAGGACCGCTGAACGGGATCACCGTCGTGGAGCTCGCCGGGCTCGGCCCCGGGCCATGGGCGGGAACCGTGCTCGCCGATCTCGGGGCCGAGGTCGTCCGCGTGGAGCGGTTGCGCCCGTCGCCCCTCGAGTGGGTGCCTCACCAGCGCGACCCGCTGAATCGCGGCCGACGCTCGGTGGCGATCGACGTGAAGTCGGAGGAGGGGCGCGAGGCGGTGCTTCGCATGGTCGAGCGCGCCGACGTGCTGCTCGAGGGGTTCAGGCCCGGCGTCACGGAGCGCCTCGGCCTGGGCCCCGACGTGTGCCACGGCCGCAACCCCGGGCTCGTGTACGCCAGGGTGACCGGCTGGGGCCAGGAGGGCCCCCTTGCCGACACCGCGGGCCACGACATCGACTACATCGCGGTCGCCGGCGCGCTGGGATCGATCGGACGGCCGGGCGAAGCGCCGGTCGCTCCGGTCAACTACCTGGGCGACTACGCCGGGGGCGGCATGCTGGTCGTCGTCGGCATCCTCGCGGCGCTCGTGGAACGGTCTGCGTCGGGCATGGGCCAGGTCGTCGATGCGGCGATGGTCGACGGAGTGGCGCTGATCCAGCTGCTCACCTACTCGCTGCTCGGCGCCGGGCTGTGGCGCGACGAGCGCGGTGTGAACATGCTCGACGGCGCGGCACCCTTCTACGACACCTACGAGTGTTCGGACGGCGAGTACGTCGCCGTCGGTGCCCTCGAGCCCCAATTCTTCGCGGAGCTGGTCGCCGGTCTGGGCATCGACGTCGATCCCGCCGCGCAGCTCGACACGAGCGGGTGGGACGGGCTCCGGGCCACGATCGCGGCCGCCTTCCGCTCCCGGTCCCGGGACGAGTGGGCGGAGGTGTTCGCCGGCACGGATGCCTGCGTCGCCCCGGTCCTGTCATTGGGCGAGGCACCCCGCCATCCGCATCTCGCCGAGCGGGGCACGTACGTGGAGGTGGACGGCGTGGTCCAGCCGGCGCCGGCCCCGCGTTTCTCGCGCTCGGTCCCCCCGGATCCGGTGACACCCCCGATGCGGGGCGTCGACACCGTCGACGTGCTCGGCGAGCTCGGGTACGACGAGGCGGCGATCGCCGCGCTGCGCGAGGGCGGCGTGATCGTCTAGGCGGCGGGCCCCTACCCGGCCATGTCGCGCGCCGATCGCCAGGCGTCTCGCAGCTTGATCCGCGCCCCGGAGCGCAGGATCGCCCCGGTGTAGATCCGGGCGGCGAGCCGCACCACACCCACCGTGGCGGCGACCATGAGCACGATGGCGGCGGCGACCTCCCAGGCGGCCGCGGCGTCGAGAGCGATCCGCGGCGGCATGGCTATCGGTGCGAAGGGAGGAAGCAGTGAGAGGACGGCAGACGTCGTGGTCTCGGGATTCGGGACGATGACCAGGAACGTGGTCATGTAGATGGCGACGGTGCCGAGGGCGACCGGCATCACCGCGGTCTGGGCGTCCTCCTGACGTGACACGAGCGATCCCGCCGCCGCATAGATCACGGCGTAGAAGGCGAAGCCGAGGATGAACCACGCCACGGCCCACAGCGCGGTCGGGATCGTGGTCGTCGGCAGGTCGACCACGTCGAGGCCCATTGCCGCACCCAGGCCGAGCCCCAGGAGGAGTGCCAGCTGGAGCAGGCCGAGGATTCCGATCCCGATCACCTTTGCCCACAGGAGGGTGCGCACCGGGACGGCGGCGACGATGAGCTCGACGACGCGGTTGGACTTCTCCTCCATGACGCCCATGAGCACCCATTGGCCGTACATGGTGATGACGAGGAAGAGCAGGATGACGCCGAGGCTGGCGACGATCGCGTCGCTCTCGTCGTCGGCCTCTTCGACCCCCTCGACGGCGACCCGGTTCCCGGGGCCGAACAGCTCCGACACCGTCTCGGGAGCGACGCCGGCCGCCTCGAGGCCGTCGACGAAGCGGGTCTGCTCGAGCGCGATCGTGAGGATCGTCTCGAGCTGGGAGCCCCCGGCCTGCCTGACGATCACGAGGTCCGGTGCGGCGATCGCCCCGTCGACGCGGCCGGCCTCGACGGCCGAGCGCGCTGCGTCCACGCTCCCGATCGGTTCGGACGAGACGAGGGCGTTCGAGGCGGCCGCGGCCAGTTGGAGCGAGGTGTTGAGGGTGGGCGTGCTCCGCCCCACGATGGCGACCTGATACGACGGGGGACCGGAACCCTGGGCGAACGAGAGGGCGACGACGACGCCGCCGACGAGGGTGAGGGTGATGCCGGTGGACACGAGGAACGCCTTGGAGCGCACCCGTTCGATCACCTCGCGCTTCATCACGATCCAGAGGGTCCTCACCGGCCCACCGCCTCTCTGAAGAGGTCCGACAACGACGGCGGCTCGAAGGTGAACCGAC
>DATHYU010000140.1:0-3067 GCA_035458965.1 Acidimicrobiia bacterium
ATGTCGCGGAAGGGTGCCTCGGTGAAGGCCATGTCGGCCATCTGGGTCGCGAGCGATCGCGAGTCGTGATATGCAGAGTGCGAGATGTTCACGAAGTCCACGGGGACGGCGTCGAGGATGGCCGGAACGATCCGCTGCATGTCGGAGAGCGTGAGGCCTCCGTCGACGTACTCCTCGCCGCTGATGCGGATGCCCATGCAGACGTCGGGGCCGACGGCGCCGCGAACGGCCTGCAGGACCTCGATCGGGAAGCGGAGGCGGTTCTCCTCCGAGCCGCCGTAGGCGTCCGTCCGGGTGTTCGAGGCGGGGGAGAGGAACTGCTGGAGCAGGTGGCCGTGGCCCAGGTGGATCTCGAGGCCGTCGAGACCCGCCTCGAGCACGTTGAGCGACGAGACCACGTGGCCCTCGATCATCGCCGACCGGTCCTCCTCGTCCATGATGTGCGACGGCCGGGCGCGCAGCGACCAGCGTTCCCGGGCCGGGCCCCACGGAACGACCCGCACGGCGTCCCCGTCGACCTGGCGGCCCAGCGAGATGATCTGCCCGAACAGCTTGGCGCCGTGCCGGTGGACGGCATCGGCGACCCGCCGGAAGGGCTCGATGCATGCCGGGTCGAATCCGGCGATGCCCTGGGGTTTGCCGAGGGTGCTCGGATGGACCCGGATCGACTCGAAGATGATCAATCCGGTCCCGCCCCGTGCCCTGGCCTCGTGGTAGGCGACGTGGCGGTCGGACGGGAGATGGTCGACGCCGTAGTTCGTGGTGTGCGCGGGCATGACGAGGCGATTGCGCACGGTGACGCCGCCGATCGTGATCGGCCGGAACACGTTCGGATACGCTGACTCACCCATGACGTCCGCAGACGGTACCCGACCCCGGCGCAGCCCGTCGGTGGTCGTCGTCGGCGGTGACGGGATCGGGCCGGAGGTGACGGCCGAGGCCGTTGCCGTCCTGCAGGCCGCCGGGTTCCCCCTGGGCTTCGTCGAGGCGACCGCCGGATGGCAGGCCTGGCTGGACGGAGGAGTGGCGCTCCCGGCGGCGACGATCGACCTCGTCGAAGCCCACCGGGTCTGTCTCTTCGGTGCGATCACGTCGCACCCCGATGGCGTCACCGCCGGCATCTCGCAGGGCCGGGAGCCGTGGCGGAGCCCGATCCTCGAGCTCCGGCAGCGCTTCGGCCTCGACGTGTCGGTGCGGCCGGCCCGATCGTTCCCCGGCACTCCCGGCCGCGTCGGGCGCCGGGCTCCCGACGGGTCGTCGGTGGAACCGGCCGTCGATCTCGTCGTGGTCCGCCAGAACACGGAGGGCCTCTATGCAGGCATCGAGTGGACGGATCCCCCGGCGGCCGTCCTGGAGGCGCTCCGGGAGCATCCGCGGTGGAGATTCGGCGACGAGGGCCTGGCGGTGGGCGTGAGGGTCGTGACTCGGCAGGCGACGGAGCGGGTGGCTCGCGCCGCCTTCGACCTCGCCCGGCGCCGCGGCGAGGCCGAGGTGGTCGTGGCCGAGAAACCCAACGTCCTGCGGGAGACCTCCGGGCTGGTCGTACGCATTGCGGCGGAGGTCGCCGGCGACCATCCCGGGATCTCGCTCGTCTCCATGAACGCCGACGCAGTGCTCATGGAGATGGTCGGCCGTCCCGAGCGATTCGGCGTCATCCTGACCACGAACCTGCTCGGCGATCTCCTTTCCGATGCCGCGGCAGGGATCATCGGGGGTCCGGGGTACGCCCCCTCGGCCAATCTGGGATCCGACACGGCCGTCTTCGAGCCCGTTCACGGGTCGGCTCCCGACATCGCCGGGACCGGCGCGGCGAACCCGATCGCCGCGGTGCTGGCCGCCGCCATGCTCGCCGCCCACACGGGATTCGACGACACCGCCCGGGCGATCGAGACGGCGGTCGCCCGTGCCATCGCAGAAGGTCTTCCCGAGGGCACGGCGGCCATCGGCAGAGCGATTCGGGAGGCCCTGTAGCCGCCCGACCGCCCACCGCCGAACACGGGCGCCGGTACGCCGCCCGTCGTCTGCTGCGCCGCAGGTGTCAGTTGACGACGCCGGAGGCCGTCCTTTAGCGTCATCTCGTCATGCGGGCGACCGTCCATGACGCGGACATCTCTGGGAGGGACCGCCTGGCCGGCATGCAATCGGTGAATCGGGCACTGGACGTCTTGTTCCTGCTCGCCGGGAGCGGGGAGCCGCGCTCGGCCTCCTCGATCGCCCATGACCTCCGGCTTCCCCGGCCGACCGTCTATCGCATCCTCGACACGCTCGGCGGCAAGGGCATCGTCGCCAAGGTGGGCGACGGCTTCGGCGTCACGGAGAAGCTCGGCCGCCTCGCCTCCGGCCCGGTCGGCGTCGGGCTGGCGGACATGGTCGTTCGACACCTGCAGAACCTCGCCGCGATCACCAAGGAGACGAGCGGGCTCCACGTTCGAGTCGGCGACGTCCGGAGGTGCATCGCCGAGGTGGAGGGATACCACGGCATCCGGTGGGCCCGGGGTGTCGGGTTCGCGGCTCCCGTGTGGTCGGGTGCCGTCGGGCACGTCATTCTCGCCGATCTCTCCGATGCCGAGCTGGCCGAGATCGCAGGACGCGCCGACTTCACCCCGCTCGCGTCGAACACCGTGACCGGCATCGATCAGCTGCGGGCCCGCGTCGCCGTCGCTCGCGAGCGCGGCTGGAGCGCCAGTGTCGGCGAGACGGTCGACGGCGCCTCGGCCGTGGCCGCGCCCGTCCGAGATCATCGGGGCCGAGCGGTCGGCGTGATGAGCCTCTACGCTCCCGCAGACCGGTTCGAGGCCATCCAGGATTGCGTCCCCGATCTGATGCGGATCGCCGCTGCGGCATCCGACGAGTGGATCGGAGTGACGGCTACCCCCGCCGGCAACGGCGGGGCCACGGGGTGACCCGTTCCATGACCAGGGAGGAAACATGAAGTCAATCAGGCGCCTATCAGCCCTGCTGCTCTCGTTGGCGCTCGTCGCCGCTGCGTGTGGTGACGATGATGCCGATACGACGACTGCGACGACGGTTGCGGCGACGACGACGACGGCTGCGTCGGGGACGACGG
>DATHYU010000141.1:0-8150 GCA_035458965.1 Acidimicrobiia bacterium
AACGGCGGGGCGGCTTTCGACCGCGCCAAGGTCGATCACTGGATGCCCGTCGATCAGTACATCGGCGGCGTCGAGCACGCCGTCCTGCACCTGCTGTATGCGCGGTTCTTCACCAAGGTCCTGTACGACCTGGGGCTCGTCGGTGTCGAAGAGCCGTTCTCGGCGCTCTTCACCCAGGGCATGATCACCCGCGACGGCGCCAAGATGTCGAAGTCCAAGGGCAACGTCGTGCCGCCCGACCCCTATTACGACCGCTACGGCGCCGACGCCACGCGGCTCTACCACCTGTTCATGGGGCCGCCCACCGACGACGCCGTCTGGATCGACGATGGCGTGGAGGGGACGTACCGGTTCCTCTCGCGGTTCTGGCGCCTTGCCACCGGGACCGAGACGGTGGATCGTGCCGAGACCCCCGCCGACCTCGAGATCCTCAAGACTGCGCATCGCACCGTGAAGAAGGTGACCGACGACATCGACCGGTTCTCGTTCAACACCGCGGTGGCCGCGCTCATGGAGTACGCGAACGCGATGCGGGCCTACGCGTCCGACGGGCCGCGCACGGAGACCTTCGATCGGACCGTCGAGATCATGACGCTGATGCTGGCCCCCATGGCCCCCCACATCGCCCACGAGCTCTGGGAGCGCACCGGCCACGAGTCGATGCTCGCCCTCGAGCCGTGGCCGGTCCACGACCCGGAACTGGTCGTCGTCGAGCGCGTCACGATGGTCGTCCAGGTCGATGGGAAGGTGCGCGATCGGGTCGAGGTCGACGTCGACATCTCCGACGAGGAGGCGACGGCGCTCGCCCTCGCCTCGGATCGGGTCGCCCAGTACCTCGGCGGCTCCGAGCCGGCCCGCGTCATCGTTCGCGCGCCGAAGCTCGTGAGCGTCGTGACCCGCGGGTGAGGTTCTCCGCCGCGGAGGTGCTCTCCGCCTCGGGAGTCGACCGCTCGATCGTCGGGGAGGAGCTGCCCCGCGTCGATCCCTCGCGGGTTCCGGTCTGGCGCGCCGCCCGGTGGTTCCGGATGCTGTGGGCCCGGGGGATCACCGCCGTGGCGATGCCGTGGGGCATCTACCTGCACCCCGACCGGATCGCCGAGCCTCTCGATCGTCTCGGCCCGCTCATCGTCCATGAGTTGACACACATCGATCAGTGGCGCCGTCTCGGCCCGGTGGGCTGGGCGCGGTCCTACCTGGGCGACTACGCCCGCGGCCGGCGGCAGGGTCTGGCGCATCAGGACGCGTACCGGGCGATCGGCCTCGAGGCGGAGGCCCGCGAGGTCGCCTCCCGCGTGATCGACGCAGCAGGGCTGCGATGACCATCGACGCCCTGAGGCAACCCTGGCGGATTCGGGACGCCGTCGTCGCCCTCTTCGCCGGGGTCGTCGGCGCCGTCATCGGGACCGCCATCGTCGGGATCGACGACATCACGACCCGCGAGCTCTTCGGGGTCGTGGTCCCGGCCCAGATGATCGCCACGATCCTCGCCGTCGTGATCCTGCTTCCGCGCCGTGATCCGCTGCCGGTCCGGTTCGAGCTCCCCGATTCGATGGGACTGCTCGTGGGCGCCGCGCTCCAGATCGGACTGTCGTTCGTCATGATCTTCCTCATCGACGCCGTGTTCGGCGGGGACGCGCCGACGCAGGAGATCGTCGAGGCCGCCGAGGACGCGCTCGGGGCCGGCGAAGTGGGCCTCGTGCTCCTCGGAGCGGTGGCGCTGGCACCCCTGGCCGAAGAGCTCGTGTTCCGCGGCGTGCTCCTCTCGGCGCTGCGGCGCCGCTGGAACGACCGGGTCGCCTACTGGGGCTCGGCCGCCGGGTTCGCGCTCATCCACCTCCTCGACCCGCAGGCGATCCTCACGGTGCCCGTGCTGTTCGTCGTGGGCCTCGTCCTCGCCCGGCAGGCCCTCGACACCGGGAGGCTCGGGAAGCCGATCGCCACCCATGTCGGGTTCAACCTCACATCCGTCCTGGCTCTTCTTCTGGCAGCCGGCTCATGAGGTGGGGGATCGCCGGATCGGGCAAGATCGCCGGCGCCTTCGCCGACACCATCGCGGCCCTGGACGGTCACGAGGTCGTGGCCGTGGCCTCCGGCGACCCGGAGCGTGCCGCCGGCTTCGCGGCGCGCCACGGGATCCCGCGCAGTCACGCGCCTCACGCCGAGCTCGCAGCGGCGGGTGATGTCGACGCCGTGTATGTCGGGACCACGAACGACCGTCATCTCCAGGATGCCCTGGCATGTGTCGGGGCGGGGATCCCGGTGCTGTGCGAGAAGCCGCTCACGCTCGATGCCGCCTCGGGCCGTCATCTGGTCGAGCGGGCACGGGAGGCCGGGGTCTTCCTCATGGAGGCGATGTGGATGCGGTTCCTGCCCGGTTTCGGGCGCGTGCTCGACCTGATCGGGGCGGGACGCATCGGGACACCGGCATGGGTGCACGCCGACTTCGGCTTCCCTGCCCGCCTCGAGGCAGGGGGACGGCTCGTCGAACCGGTGCTCGGCGGCGGGGCGCTCCTCGACATCGGGATCTACCCGCTGACGCTCATCCACGCGGTGCTCGGCCCGCCGGACGACTTCTCTGCCACCGCGGTTCTCGCGGACTCGGGCGTCGACCTGCAGGTCGGGGTCCACGCCCGGCACGGTGAGGCGTTCTCCTCGGCGGAGGCGACCCTCGTCGCCGACACTCCGCTCGAGGCGGTGGTCGCGGGGAGCGAGGGACGGATTCGCCTACACAGGCCGTTCCACCACGCAGAGCGGCTCACCTTCGAGCGAGCCGGCGAGGTGGTGGAGACGATCGACCTTCCCCTGGGCGGCTCGGGGTATCGCTTCGAGGTGCTCGAGGTCGCCCGGTGTCTCGCCGAGGGCCTGGTCGAGAGCCCGATGCGGCCCCACGCCGACACGCTCGCCGTTCTCGAGTGGATGGACGCCATCCGCTCCGATGTCGGGGTGCGGTATCCCGGCGAGGGGGTTCCCGGCGCCGTCGGGGGCTGATACGAAGGGGCGGTGGAGGTCCCGCCGCTCCGCTCCTCGCTGACGGCCGGCGTTCTCGCCCTCGTCGCCCTGATCGCCGGCTGCTGGTGGTCGGGACGCGCCCCGGAGCCGCCGCCGCTCGTCGTCGCTCCGGTCGCCACGCGACCGGAGCACATCACCGTGCACGTCTCGGGCGCCGTGCGCCGCCCGGGCCTGATCGAGATCGTCCCCGAGGCCCGGGTCGCCGATGCCGTCGCCGCCGCCGGCGGTGCCACGCCCGACGCAGACCTCTCGTCGCTGAACCTTGCCGGCCCGGTGGTCGACGGCGCCCGCGTCGTCGTGCCGGCGCGGGGCTCGACCGCAGCACGGCCGGCGGGCGGCGAGGGCCCGATCCGGGTGAACCAGGCCACCGCCGAGGAGTTGGAACGGATTCCGGGTGTCGGACCGGTGCTCGCCGAGCGGATCGTCGCCCATCGCGAGGCCCACGGCCCGTTCTCGGTCGTCGAGGACCTGCTGGACGTCCCCGGCATCGGCGAGGGCAAGCTCGCGGCCATCCGTGACGACGTGGCGGTTCCCTGAGCCGGCTGCGGCTCCCCGAGGGGGTCGGTCGTCAGGCGTGCTTCCTGGCGTCGGCGACCTGGGTCGGCGCCCTGGGGGGATACGCGGGCCCCTGGTGGGCGGTCGCCCCTGCTGCGGCGGCGCTGCTCGCCCGGCGCCGCGTGCTCGCGCTGGCCGTCGTCGTCTCGTGCGCGGCCGGAGTCGTCGCCGCCGATCGAGCGCAGGCGACGCTCGACGCCGCCGTTCCTGCGGGTCCGGCGACGATGCGCGCGGTGGCGGCGGCCGATCCGCGCCCGGCCGGCTCCGGGGTCCGCTTCCCCGTCCTCCCCGAGGAGCTGGAGGCACCGGCGGGCTGGATCGCCTGGCGCGGGCCGCGGCTGCTCGTGGATGCCGCCGGGGCCGATGTCGAGGCGGGCGATCACATCCTGGTGCGCGGGACGCTCGTGCCCGGTGGGACGACGTATCGCGGGGACCCCGTCGCCGGGGTCCTCCGGGCCCGCAGCGTCGAGCGGATCGGCGGGCCCCGCGATCCCTTCGGGACCCTGGGCAACCGCATCCGGGCCCGCGTCCGGGATGCACTGGCGCCCTGGTGGCCCGACCCGGGCGCGATCCTCGTGGCGGGCTTCCTCACCGGCGATGTGGCCGAGCTCCCCGCCGTCGACGCCGACATGCTGCGACGGGCCGGCCTCAGCCATTACGTCGCCGTGTCGGGCAGCAACGTCGCGCTGTTCCTGCTCGGCCTGTTCGTCGTGCTCGGGCCGCTCGCCTGGGGCCCGCGTCGCCGGGCGGTCGCCGGACTCCTCGGGCTCGGCGTGTTCGTCGTCGCGACGCGGTGGGAGCCGTCCGTGGTGCGGGCGTCCGCAATGGCCGCCCTGGTCCTCGCCGGCCGTCTCGTCGGGCTCTCCCTCGACGCGTGGACGGCGCTGGGCGTCGCCGTGACCGGGTTGTTGTTGGTGTCCCCGGAGCTGGCCGTCGACCTCGGGTTCCAGCTGTCTGCGGCTGCGACGGCGGGGGTCCTCGCCGGAGCGCACGCCTTCGACGGTCGTCGGCCGAGGTGGCTGTGGACGGCCGCCGGGGCGTCGCTCGCCGCCCAGGCCGCCGTGTCCCCGATCCTGCTCGCCCGACTCGGCTCGGTGCCGTCGGCCGGGCCGCTCGCCAACCCGATCGCCGCCCCCGTCGTCGCGACGGCGACGGTGCTCGGCGGGACGGGGACGATGCTGGGGATCCCGGCGCTGACCGGTCTCGCCGCGTCGGTCGCCGGGCGCGTGCTCGACGTCGCCCGGCTCGTGGCGCCCCTTCCGGAGCTCGACGCCCGGGGACTGGCCGTCGTGGCGCTCGTGGCGGCCGTCCTTGCCGTCCTCCCCGCCCTGCGACCCCTCGTGATCGCCCTCGCCATCGGCATCGCCGTGGCGTCGGTGATTCCCGAGGGCCGGCCGTCCGGCCCGGAGATGGTCGTGCTCGACGTCGGACAGGGGGATGCGATCCTGCTCCGTGGCCCTGCCGGCGAGGTGGTGCTCGTCGACGGCGGGCCGGACCCGGTGGTGCTCGCATCGGCGCTGCGTCGCCGCGGCATCGCGCGTGTCGACCTGCTGGTGGCCACCCACCGGCACGCGGATCACACGGCGGGCCTCGCCGGCGTGATCGCCGGCCTGGAGGTGCGCCGCTTCTGGCACCCGGGAGCGCCCGGTGCCGGCGAACCGCTCGATCGACTGGTGGCGGTGCTCGGCGAGCGGGATGTCGAGGTCGAGGTGCCCCGTCGGGGCACCCGGGTGACCGTCGGCTCGTTCGAGATCGACGTTCTCGGCCCGCAGCGCGCCTACGCCTCTCCGAACGACGGGTCGATCGTCCTGGTGGTGCGGGCTGCGGGGAGCTCGGCGCTGCTCGCCGGCGACATCGAGACCTACGCCCAGGCGGACCTCGGTCCCGTCCGGGCCGACATCCTCAAGGTGCCCCATCAGGGGGCCGCCACATCCGACCTCGACTGGCTTCGAGCCAGCGCGGGCCGGGTCGCCGTCATCAGCGTCGGACCGAACGACTTCGGTCATCCCTCTCCCGAGGTGATCGCCACCCTGGAGGCGGCGGGCGCCACGGTGTTGCGAACGGACCGGGACGGCGACGTCGTGCTGCGGTTCGACCGCCTGCCCGTCCCGCTACCGTCGGCACGTGAAGTCCGTTCTCGCCGTCATCGGTCCCCGCGACGCCGGTCCAGGCGAGCGCGAGGAGATGCTGCGGAGGGCCCATGCGCTCCTCGAGCAGGCCGGCGCCGAAGGGATCGACCGGATCGACGTGCCGGGGCGGGGGAGCGGCGACGACGGCGAGGGCGCCATGCGGGGCGGCGTCGAGCCGCTGATCCCGGCCCTGCAGAGCGGGTCGCTCTTCGGTGGCCGCCGGGGAGTGCTCGTCGTCGATGCCCATCAGCTGCTCAAGGCCGAGGCCGAGGTCGCCGCCGAGCTCATCGAGCACCTCGACGACACCGCCGTCGTGTGCTTCGTGGCCGACGGGTCGATTCCGGCGCCTCTCGGCAGGTCGGTCAAGGCGTCGGGCGAGACGGTCACGGTCAAGAAGATGCGCGAGCGCGATGCGGCGGGGTGGCTCGTCGAGGCGGCCCGATCGCGGGGCCTGCGCGTCGACGCAGAGGCATCTTCGATGCTGTTGCAACGCTTCGGGACCGACACGGCCGCGCTCGGCCAGGCACTCGACCAGCTCGCCGCCATCGACGGCCCGATCACGGCCGAGGAGGTTGCGGGACGGTTTCGGAACCGGCCCGACGAGCCGATGTGGCACTACAGCGACGCGGTCGCCGCGGGCAAGACCGGCGAGGCACTCCGCAGGCTCGCCGACTTCCTCACCCACGGGCATCCTCTGCAGCTGCTCGCGTTCATGGAGAGCGATCTCAAGCGCCGGTCGATGGCGGCCGCAGCGCCGGACGTCGAGACGTTCGCCGGGTGGGTCGGAGCGAAGCCGGACCACTATCCGGTGCAGAAGGCCTGGCGCTCCAGGAATGCGGTCTCCGAGGACCACCTTCGGCGCGCCCTCGACGCCCTGGCCCGAGCCGACCTGCAGATCAAGACCGCCCCCGAGGTCATCCATCGGCTCACCCTGGAGCGCCTCACGGTCGCTTTGAGCCGGTGGTACGGGGGGCCCGGCCGGCGACGCGCCGGGTGATCCGGGTGGCGCCCGAGCGGTTCGACGAGCTCGTCGACGAGGCCCTCGAGGCCATTCCCGACGAGTTGCTGAGGCTGGTGGACAACGTCGCCGTCGTCGTCGAGCCCGAACCGACGGCGGCTCAGGCGGCTGCTCACGACGGGCTGCTCCTCGGCCTGTACGAGGGGGTCATGCTCACGAACCGTACGCCCCTCTCGTACTCCGGCGTCATGCCCGATCGCATCACCATCTTCCGCGAGAACCACCTTCGGGTCTGCTCCACGGAGGGCGAGCTGCGCCGCCGCATCGCTCGGACCGTCGTGCACGAGATCGGCCACCACTTCGGGATCGCCGACGATCGCCTCACCGAGCTGGGGTGGTGAGCCGTCGGCAGCAGTCCATGGATCGGTCGAGCCGCCGGCGGCGAGGAGCGCCGCGTCGGCACCCCTTCGATCCCGGTTCGGTGACGGGGTCGCTAGATCATGCGGCCCTGGGCGAAGCCGAGCACCTTGCGGCATTCGGGGCAGAAGTACACGAGCGTCCGGCCCTGGCCGAACGGCGAGCCCTTCGCCTTCCGGAAGACCGCGGTGATCTCCGCATCGCAGTGCGGGCACAACGGATCGAGGTCGGGTCGGTCGACGAACGTGAGCGGCTCGTGAGCGGTCTTGGGCATCGGCGTCCTTTCGACCTCCCCACGCTCTCACCCGTGGGGGAGGAGCGGCAAGGGACCGGACGACCCTGACCTTCTGTCCGGCGAACCGAAGATCCGAACGAGCTGTCCGGAGGGCGGCCGATCGCCGGCCGCTATCCCTCGTAGGGCCTGATCGAGGCGACGCGGTACGTGAACTTCCCGCCGGGTGCCTCGTAGGAGACGTCGTCGCCGATGCCGGCGCCGAGCAACGCGGCGCCGAGCGGGCTCGAGGGGCTGGCGAGCAGGAACCCGGGGATCTTGTTCTCCTGGGGGGCGACGAAGAACTCCATCTCGTCGCCGTCCTCGTCGTGCACCGTCACGACCGAGCCGACTTCGACGGTGTCGGTGCTCGCCGCCTCGCGGATCTCGGAGGTGTCGAGGATGTGGCGCAGCTTGCGGATGCGCGCCTCCATGAGGCCCTGCTCGTTCTTGGCGGCGTCGTAGTCGGCGTTCTCCCGGATGTCGCCGTGGGAGCGTGCCTCGGCGATGCGCTCCTCCATGTGACGACGCCCCGCGATGGTGAGGTCGTCGTACTCCTCCTGGAGTTTGCGATATGCGGCGGGAGTGAGCCAGACGGGCTCGGGTTCGCTCACCATGGTCTTGGCGGTCAGCGGGCGAGCAGCGAATCGACGCGCTTGGAGAGGCGCGACTTCCGGCGTGCGGCCGTGGTTCTGCTGAGGACGCCCTTGGAGACGGCGGTGTCGAGTCGCCGCTGGGCATCACGGAGACGCTGGCGGGCCTCGTCGGCGTCACCGGTCTCGGCGGCTTCGAGGGCACGCTTGGACAGGGT
>DATHYU010000142.1:0-4710 GCA_035458965.1 Acidimicrobiia bacterium
GACGTGACCTATGTGATCGATCGCGCAGCCATCGATCGGATGATCGGCCGACTGCGCGACGAGGGCTTCACGGTGATCGGCCCGACGGTCCGGTCCGAGGCCGTGGTCCTCGACGAGATCGAATCGACCGACGACCTCCCGGTAGGTGTGGGCGACGAGCAGGAGGCGGGGCACTACCGGCTGGTGGCGCGCGATGCCGACACGGTCTTCGGCGCCGTCGTCGGCCCGGGGAGCATCAAGCGCTTCCTCCACCCACCGGAGGCGCCGGTGCTCCGGTTCGTCCGCAGCGGCGCCGGGTTCTCTCTCGTCGCGCCCGCCGAAGCGCCCCGGTACGCCTTCGTGGGCGTTCGTCCGTGCGATGTCGCCGCCGTCGGTGTCCAGGACCGCGTGTTCCTCGGCGGCGCGGCACGGGATGCGACGTACGCGGGCCGCCGCGACGGGGCGGTCTTCGTGGTGGCGAACTGCGTTCGGCCGGGAGGCACCTGCTTCTGCGCCTCCATGGGCACGGGCCCGCGGGCCTCGGGCGGGTTCGACGTGGCGCTCACCGAGGTCGGCGACGGGGAGGAGCACTGGTTCCTCGCCGAGCCCGGATCCGAGCTCGGTGACGACCTCCTGAGGGACGTGGGGGCCTCCGAGGCGCCGGATGCGGCGGAGGAGCGCGTCGACGAGCTCATGACGGCGGCCGCCGGCGCCATGGGACGGGTCCTCGACACCGACGGTCTCGCCGATGCCCTTCGGGAGTCCCTCGACAGTGCGCGGTGGGAGCAGATCGCCACACGGTGCCTCACGTGTGCGAACTGCACGCTCGTCTGCCCGACCTGCTTCTGCGCCTCCGTCGACGATCAGACGTCGCTCTCGGGCGAGGAGGCCGTGCGGGTCCGCAGGTGGGACTCGTGCTTCAACGAGGAGCACTCCTACATCCACGGCGGCCCCCTCCGTCCGAGCCCCTCGGCCAGGTATCGACAGTGGCTCACCCACAAGCTCTCGAGCTGGGTCGCCCAGTTCGGGTCCATGGGATGCGTCGGGTGCGGCCGGTGCATCACCTGGTGCCCCGTCGGCATCGACATCACCGAGGAGGCAGCTGCCCTGCGGGAGGAGGTCGCCCATGTCTGAGCTCGAAGCCCGCCTGTCCGCTCATCCGTTCGTGCAGGGCGTCGAACGGGAGTCGCTCGACAGCCTCATCGCGGCTGCGGTCGGCATCGTCGAGTGGGAGCCCGAGACGATCGTGGCCCGCACCGGGTCGTTCGCCGATCGCTGCTACCTGGTCGAGCGCGGGGATCTCGCCATCGAGGTGCATCGGCCGGGCCGCCGGCCCCGGATCATCCAGACCGTGAACGACGGCGAGGTGCTGGGGTGGTCATGGGTGGTCGAGCCGTACCGGTGGACCTTCGATGTCCGCGCCCTCACGCCCTCGACGGCGATCGCCCTCGACGGCGTGGCGCTCCGGAGCGCGATGGAGGCCGACCACGAGCTCGGCTACCTGGTCCTTCGGAGGTTCGCGATGGTGATCGCGGGGCGGCTCGAGGCGACCCGACTGCAACTCCTGGACGTGTATGGCGCTCGCGACTGACACCGCCCCGGCGAATCCGCTGCTCCCGTCGGTGACGACCATCGTCGACCGGTGGGACGAGACGGACGACACCTTCACGCTGTCGCTGGCGCCGCCGCCCGGGTATCGCTTCGAGCCCGGCCAGTTCAACATGCTCTACGTCTTCGGCACCGGCGAGGTCGCGATCTCCGTGAGCGGGGATCCCGGGAGGAGTGGCCGGCTGATCCACACCGTTCGCGGGGTGGGGTCGGTGACGAAGCGCCTGCGGGAGCTGGTGGTCGGCGACGCGATCGGTGTTCGCGGGCCGTTCGGCAGGCCGTGGCCCGTCGACGCCGCGGTCGGTGGTGATCTCGTGGTCGTCGCCGGTGGGATCGGCCTCGCCCCGCTGCGTCCCGCCATCCTCCATGCACTCGCCAACCGGGACCGGTACGAGCGGCTGGTGCTCCTCTACGGCACGCGGATGCCGAGGGACCTGCTGTACCGCGACCTCGTCAGCGAATGGCGCGGCCGGTTCGACATGGATGTCCTCGTGACCGTCGACAACGCCGATCGTTCCTGGCGGGGATCGGTCGGTGTCGTCACGCGGCTGATCCCCCGGGCGCCCTTCGACCCGAAGCGGAGCACGGTCCTCGTCTGCGGTCCCGAGATCATGATGCGCTTCACCGGGCGGGAGCTGGTGCGTCGCGGCGTCGACCCGGCGTCGATCTGGGTCTCGATGGAACGGAACATGCAGTGCGCGCTCGCGGTCTGCGGGCACTGCCAGTTCGGCCCGTCGTTCGTGTGCCGCGACGGCCCGGTCTTGCGGTACGACGACGTCGATGAGCTCTTCGAGATCCGGGAGGTGTGACGTGGCCGGACGACCCAGGCTCGCCGTCCTCAAGTTCACCTCGTGTGACGGCTGCCAGCTGAGCCTCCTCGATTGCGAGGACGAGCTTCTCGCCATCGCAGGAGCCCTCGAGATCGCCAACTTCGCCGAGGCCTCCCGGGAGGTCGCGCCGGGTCCGTACGACCTCGCGCTCGTCGAGGGATCGATCACGACGGCGCACGACGCCGAGCGGATCCGCCAGGTGCGCCGGGAGAGCTCGGTGCTCGTCACGATCGGTGCCTGCGCGACCGCCGGGGGCATCCAGGCCCTGCGGAACTGGGCGGATGTCGAGGAGTTCACCCGGTACGTCTACGCGACGCCGGAGCACATCTCGACGCTCGACCGCTCGACACCCGTTCACGACCATGTGACGGTCGATTTCGAGCTCCGCGGGTGTCCCATCTCGAAGCGCCAGCTGCTCGAGGTCGTCAATGCGTTTCTCAATCGGCGCCGTCCGGTCATCCCCACCTTCGCGGTCTGTGTCGAGTGCAAACGCGCCGGGGTGCCGTGTGTGATGGTCGCCGAGGGCACGCCGTGCCTGGGTCCCGTCACGCAGGCCGGGTGCGGCGCTCTCTGCCCGTCGTATCGGCGAGGGTGCTTCGGCTGCTTCGGGCCCATGGAGTCGTCGAACGCGGCGTCGTTGTCCAACCGCTGGCAGGAGCTCGGAGCCGGGTCCCGTGAGCTCGTGGATGCGTTCCGCTCGTACAACGCCTACGCCGAGCCCTTCCGGGAGGCTGCGGATGCCCACTGAGCGCACCATCGACGTCGAGTACCTCGCCCGGGTCGAGGGTGAGGGATCGCTGAAGGCGGTCGTTCGGGACGGCACCGTCGAGCTCGTGGAGTTCGGGATCTTCGAGCCCCCGCGGTTCTTCGAGGCCTTCCTGCGCGGTCGTCCCTATTCGGACGCCCCCGACATCACGGCCCGGATCTGTGGCATCTGTCCCGTCGCCTATCAGATGTCGTCGTGTCACGCGATGGAGCGCGCGTTCGGTGCCACCGTCGGCGAGCCATGGCGCTCGCTGCGGCGTCTCCTCTACTGCGGCGAGTGGATCGAGAGCCACGTGCTCCACGTGTTCCTGCTGCACGCCCCGGACTTCCTGGGCTATGAGTCGGCGATCCACATGGCGGCCGATCACCGGGAGGCCGTGGAGAAGGCGCTACGGCTGAAGAAGATCGGGAACGAGATCGTCACCGTGTTGGGGGGCCGGGAGATCCATCCGATCAACGTCAGGGTCGGCGGGTTCTACTCGCTGGCGCGGCGGCGGGATCTCGAGGCCGTGCCCCTCGACGAGGCCCTCGACCTCGCCCGATGGATGGTGGCGTTCACCGCCTCGCTGCCGATGCCCGACGTCGAGCTCGACTTCGACTTCGTGTCCCTCCGCCATCCCGACGAGTACCCCCTCAACGAAGGCCGGATCGTGTCGACCTCCGGCATCGACGTCGCCAACGACGAATGGGATCGTGCGTTCGTCGAGGAGCACGTCGAGCGGTCGAACGCGTTGCACAGCCGGACCGTCGACGGGGGCGTGTACCACGTCGGCCCGCTCGCCCGGTACGCCCACAACGCCGACCGGCTGTCCGAAGAGGCCCGCCGGGCCGGCGCGGACACGGGGCTCCCGGCGGTCGTGCGCAATCCGTTCCGCAGCATCGTCGTTCGGGCGGTGGAGACCGTCCATGCCGTCGGGGAGGCGATCCGCATCGCCGACGCGTACGACGACACCGTCGACCCGTTCGTGCCGATCGCGCCCGTGGCAGGCACCGGCGCCGCCGGGACCGAGGCGCCGCGCGGCCTGCTCTGGCATCGATACGAGGTCGATGGCGAGGGCCGGATCACCGAGGCGAGGATCGTCCCGCCCACCGCACAGAACCAGCTGACGATGGAGGCCGACGTCCGCGCCGTCCTCGAGGCGAACCTCTCCCTGCCCGACGACGAGCTCCAGTGGAGGCTGGAGCAGACCATCCGCAACTACGACCCGTGCATCTCCTGTGCGACCCACTTCTTGAGATTGGAGATCGACCGTGGCTGAGCGAACCGTCATCATCGGCGTGGGCAACCGGGAACGCGGTGACGACGCCGCAGGCCCCGAGGTCGCCGAGCGGATCATCGGGCCCCTTCCGGGGGACGTCGACGTCGTCGTGTCGGAGGGTGATCCGGCGGACCTGCTCGACGCCATGGAGGGGCACGATCGGGTCATCCTCGTCGACGCCCTCGCCCCCGAGGGCCATCCGGGCCGGGTCGTGCGGCTGACCGATCCCGGGTCGCTCGCGTCCGTTCGACCGGCGTCGAGCCACGTGA
>DATHYU010000143.1:0-4460 GCA_035458965.1 Acidimicrobiia bacterium
CGGGAGTACGGGATACCCGTCACCGGCACGATGGCCCACTCCTACGTGCTCGCCCACCACTCCGAGCTCGACGCGTTCGTGGCCTACGCGCGGACGTATCCCGACGATGCGGTGCTGCTCGTCGACACCTTCGACACGGTCCGCGGCGTCGAGATCGCCGTCGAGGCGGCCCGCATCGTCGCCGAAGAGGGGATCGAGATCCGGGGCATCCGCCTCGACTCCGGGGACCTTGCCGAGCTGGCGACCGCGAGCCGGCAGATCCTCGACGACGCCGGCCTCGAGGACGTCGCCATCATCGCCTCGGGCGGCCTCGACGAGCATCGCGTCGCCGAGCTCCTCGGCCGCGGCGCTCCGATCGATGCCTTCGGGGTCGGCACCCGGGTGCTCACCAGCGAGGACGACCCGAACATCGACGTCGTCTACAAGCTGGTCCGCGACGAGACCGGGCCGCGGCTCAAGACCTCGACCGGGAAGGCGACCCTGCCCGACGTCAAGCAGGTGCACCGGTTCTCCGAGGGCGGTTCGCCGGTCCGCGACGTGATCGCCCTGGCCGCCGAGCCCGTGCCCGAGGGGGCGAGCCCGATGCTGATCCCGATGATGGAGCGCGGCCGCCGGGTGGGCGGTCCCGAACCACTTGCAGCGGTCCGCGATCGGGCGACCGCGGCCGTTGCCGCGCTCCCCATCCATCTGCGATCCCTGGGCCCCGTGGCGACCCCCTACCCCGTCGAGGTGTCGGAGGAACTCATGGCGCTCACCGAGCGCCTCACCGGAGCGACGTAGGCTTGCGCGCGCTGCGTTGACGTTCCACCACGGACGAGGGAACATGACTGCCGATCGGGAGGAACCCATGGCCATCACCGACGAGGACACCGTCGAACAGCCCGCCGTCGAGGCGGCCGCGAGGGCTGCGCGAGCCGACGCCGCCGAGCTCGGCGGGATCGAGCCGTTCGCCCGGTCGGTGATCAGGCACAACCAGAACGAGTTCCTCAAGGCCGCACGCGGCCAGCGCTTCGCCTTCGCCACGATGAAGTGGATGTTCCTCGTCGTCTTCCTCATCGCCCTCGGAGCGATGATCGCCGCCATCCGCCTCGCCACCGACGTCCCCGAGGAGGGCTACGACTGGGCCCACGCCGGCGTCGTCGGCGGGGTCGCCGCCATGGCGATCGTGATCTTCGGCCTGCTCCTCTACATGCGCCCTCTCGCCGCCCTGGAGCGCAACAGCGTGGTGCAGTCCTTCCTGACCGTCGTGGTGAACTCGTACTGGACGAGGCTCCTGTACGTGAAGGAGGCGGCCGACGTGGACGTCCATCTCGAGGACGCCACCGCCTACACGGTGGAGCACCTCGGCGCCCTCCTCGATCGCCAGATGCTCGGCGGCTCCAAGTACATGGAGATCATCCGCCGCATGCAGGAGGAGGCGGGCGGCGACCCGACCTCCTACTCCTCGCCGCTCTAGGCGGACCACCGGGTGGATCGCCTCACGCTCCGCACGGCGATCGCCGAGGCCCTCGAGCCCTACGAGTTCGTCCGGGCGGCGTGGGAGGGGGGATCCGCTGCCTTCGAGCGCGACGACGAGTGGTCCGACATCGACCTGCAGGTGATCGCCGAGCCCGAGCACGCCGAGCAGGTCTTCGACGTGGCCTACGAGACGATCGAGTCGCTCGGCGGAATCGGCGACCTCTGGCGGCTCCCCGACCCGACCTGGCACGGGAACCGGCAGGCCTTCATCCGGCCGGCCACCGCCCCCGAGCACCTGATGGTCGACCTCGTGGTGATCGAGGCCGGCGGAGCGACGCCGTTCCAGGAGACGGAGATCCACGGGCGGCCGACCGTGTTCTTCGACAAGGACGGCGTCGTCGGCCCGACACCCTTCGACCGCGCCGCCGCCCGCGCCCGCATGCTGGAGGTTCTGGCCACACGGCGCATCGAGGTCCGCCTGTTCGGCCACGCCGCCGACAAGGGGGCGGCCCGGCGGAACACGGTCGGGGCGATCGACGCCCTCCACCACTGGGTCCTGCGCCCGCTGCACGAGGCGCTGCGGATGCTCCACGTCCCCGATCGATGGGACTGGTCCACGCAGTACCTCCGCCGAGACCTCCCCGACGAGGTCGCCGATCGACTCGATGCCCTGTGGTCCGTGACCGACCTCGACGACGTCCCCGCCACCCGCGCCGAGGCGGCTGCGTGGTTCGAGCAGGTCGCCGCCGAGGTCGAGGAACGCGAGGCGTCGGGAGAGTGACCTCCGACCCCTTCCTCCGGGCGGCGATCGACGAGGCCCGCGCCGGGCTCGCCGAAGGCGGCATCCCCATCGGATCCGTCCTCGTCGTCGACGGCGAGATCGTCGGCCGCGGCCACAACCGCCGGGTGCAGCGGGGCAGCGCCGTGCTCCACGCGGAGATGGACGCCCTCGACGATGCCGGCCGGCTTCCTGCCGCCACATACCGTCGCGCCGTCCTCTACTCGACCCTGTCGCCGTGCGACATGTGCAGCGGCGCCGCCCTGCTCTACGGGATCCCGAGGATCGTCGTCGGAGAGAACCGCACCTTCCAGGGACCCGAGGACCACCTCCGGTCACGCGGCGTCGACCTCGAGATCGTCGACGACCCCGAGTGCGTCGCACTGATGACCGACTTCATCGCCGCCCGCCCCGACCTCTGGAACGAGGACATCGGCGAGGAGGCCCGCTGACGCCCGGTACTTCCGCCGTGCATGACGGCCATTCGGCTCTGGTTATGGCGCAACCGACCGCGCACGGTGATCGCGCATGGACGAAGAGACGGCCGACACGGCATACGACGCCGAGGAGGACGCGCCCGAGAAGCCTGCGCTGGGGCCGCTGAAGACGACGCTTCGGATCCTGGGGATCCTCGCGATCGTCGGCGGCCTGGTGGTGGTCGGGTTCATGGCCTACGAGCACTGGTGGACCGCTCGCGAGGCGAAGGCGGCCCAGACCGACCTGTCGTCGGAGTTCGCAGCCCGCCGGCAGGCCTTCGCCGAGGGCCGGACGTACGAGACGGACAGGGTGGTCGAGGACGTCGAGCTGACCGAGGCGGACACCGGGGACAACCCGACCTTCGACGTTGCCGACCTCCCGACGACCACGATTCCTCCCATCACGTTCGCGCCCGACGTGACCTACGGGACGCTCCCCACCGGCGAGCCCGCCCCGCCGCCCATCCTCGTGCCCGAGGAAGCGCCGAAGAAGGGCATGGCGGTCGCCCGGATCATCATCCCGAAGATCGAGGTCGACTGGACGGTCATCGAGGGAACCGACCTCGTCTACCTCCGGGAGGGGCCGGGGCACTTCACCGGCACCCCGCTCCCGGGGCAACTCGGCAACGCGGTGATCAGCGGTCACCGCACGACGTACGGCGCCCCCTTCCACAACCTCGACCAGCTCGAGCCGGGCGACCAGATCTCGGTGGAGACGCTGATCGGCACCCACACCTACGAGGTCATCGACACGCTGGTGGTCAGCCCCTACGACGGGTGGGTGCTGAGCAACACCGGGGGCGCCATCCTCACGCTGACGACCTGCCACCCGAAGTACTCGTCGCGGCAGCGCCTGATCGTGCGATCCGAACTCGTCGCCGGGCCGAACCGGGCCGTCGCCCACAGCCTGTTCCCCTACGTCGACCTCCCATCGGGCTGAGGGCCACTCCCCCGGCGCGCTTAGGGTCCTTTTTCCGTAGACAGGCTTCCGGCCACCGGGCACCGTTGGATGGCTGGGGAAGGGATCCGTCCTTCCACCGGTGTGGCTGAGACGAGAGGTGGCCTATGGGGACGACTATTCCCGGGGCACCTTCGATGGTGCCCCGACTTCGGCTAGCCCTACCACTCGTCGCCGTTCTCACCATGGTCCTCGCCCTCCTCCCGCGCGTCGACGCGCGGGGTGAGGGAGAGGTGGTCGAGGAGGCGGCAGCCGGGGTGGTGGTCGAAGGGGAAGGAGAACCCATCGCCGAGGCTCCGGCCCCGACGATGTGGACCACGACCGCCGACGGGACGCCGAAGTACGACTTCGCACCCGGCGAGACGGTCTACATCCACGGCGCGGACTTCGCGCCCGAGATCACGCTGGAGGTCGTGGTCACCCGTCCGGATGGCACGATCGTCACCGGTGACGGCACGTTCTCGTGCTCGAACTGCTGGGACAGCGTCGGCACGGACGCCGCAGGAGGATTCGTCTACCCCTACATCCTGAACGGGATCGAGGGCCTCTACGGAGTTGCGGCCTACGCCTCGCCCTGGGCGGGCGAACCAGCAGTCGCCACGACGACGTTCTCCGACACACCACCGGTGCAGATCGTGGCCAGCGACCACAACGGGCAGAGGAAGCCCTCTGGCGTGTGGACGAACGGGAACACCACCGAGTTCGTCGAAGGCGACTGGGTGAACTTCAAGCTGACACTGGATGCCAACGGCGCCGCTTCCGGCCAGATGGCGATCCACTACAGCCTCGA
>DATHYU010000144.1:0-2841 GCA_035458965.1 Acidimicrobiia bacterium
CGGCCGCATCCTCGTGCGCGCGTCGGGCACCGAGCAGCTCGTGCGGGTGATGGTCGAGGCCTCCGAGGCGCCGACGGCGGCGGGCATCGCCGACGACCTGGTCCTGGTCGTCCGCCGGGAGCTCGGCGGCATCGACGGCTGAGGCCTGCCCGGGGACTAGGCTTCGGCTCCGGTCAAGCCGCCGGATGCGGTGACCGATACAACCGACGGAACGAGATCGACGCAGATCGCCCTTCCAGCGCCTGCCCTCGCCGATGGCGAGGTGACGAGGGAGAGGGAGTATCGAGCAGTCGGCGGATGCCCTCTCGGCCGCCCACGGTCGTGACGGTTCGGAGCAAAGCCCGGGGGTGATCCCGGGAACAGAAGCCGGACCGAGGTGGGGCGGGATAGCCATCCCGCTGTCTGCGCCGGTCTCCTGAACACAGGGAGACACCCATGTGCGGAATCATGGGGTACGTCGGTCCGCGTGACGCGACGCCCATCCTCCTCGACGGCCTCGGCCGTCTCGAATACCGGGGCTACGACTCGGCCGGCGTGGCCGTGCTCGACGGCGACGTGCTCACCGTTCGCAAGGCCGAGGGCAAGCTCGCCCGTCTCGTCGGGGTCCTCCAGACCGAGCCCGCCCCGGGCCAGGCCGGGATCGGGCACACCCGCTGGGCCACCCACGGGCCGCCCACCGACTTCAACGCCCACCCCCACACCGATCCCTCGGCCGAGGTGGCCGTGGTCCACAACGGCATCATCGAGAACTTCCTCGCCCTGAAGGAGGAGCTCATCGCCCGCGGATCGGCCTTCGCCTCGGAGACCGACAGCGAGGTGCTCGCCCACCTCGTCGCCGAGGAGTACGACGGCGACCTGCTCGAGGCGGTGCGCCGCGCCGTCGCCCGGGCCACCGGGGCCTACGCCCTGGTCGCGATGTCGCGGCGGGAGCCGGGCCGGATCGTCGCCTGCCGGATGGTGAGCCCGCTCATCGTCGGGATCGGCGACGGGGAGATGTTCCTCGCCTCCGACATCCCCGCGATCCTCCACCACACGCGCGACATCATGGTGATCGACAACGGGGAGATCGTCGACATCACGGTCGACGGCATCACCATCGAAACGCTCGACGGCGCACCGGTCGACCGCGAGCCCCTCGAGATCACGTGGGACGCCGAAGAGGCCGAGCGCGGGGGCTATCAACACTTCATGCTCAAGGAGATCTTCGAGCAGCCGCACGCGGCCACCGAGACCATCAGCGGCCGCCTCGGCGAGGACGGCATCGTCAAGCTCGAGGACGTCCGTTTCGATGCCGAGTTCCTCCGAGGGGTCGACAAGATCTGGGTCACGGCGTGCGGAACCGCGTTCCATGCGGGCCTCGTGGCCAAGGAGGTCTTCGAGAAGCTCCTGCGGATCCCGACCGAGGCCGCCTACGCCCACGAGCTGCGCTACCGCGACCCCATCGTCCGGCCGAACTCGCTCACGATCGCCGTCAGCCAGTCCGGGGAGACGGCGGACACCCTGGCGGCGGCGCGCCTCATGCAGGAGCGGGGATCCCGCCTGCTGGCGCTGACCAACGTCGTCGGCTCGACGCTGAGCCGCGACTCCGACGACATCGTCTACACCCGGGCGGGCCCCGAGATCGCGGTGGCCTCGACGAAGGCCTATCTGACGATGCTCGTGGGCCAGTACCTCATGGCCCTCGCCTTCGGCCAGGCCCGCGGGGCCATCGACGACGCCCTCGCGGCCGAGCTCGTCGAAGGGCTGCGCCACGTCCCGACGCTCATCGAGGAGACCCTCAAGCGTGACGGCGAGGTGATGGACATCCTCGACCGGTTCGAGGGTGTCGACGACGTCTACTTCATCGGCCGCGGCCTCGACTACGCCGTCGCGATGGAGGGCTCGCTGAAGCTGAAGGAGATCTCCTACCTGCACAGCGAGGCCATGCCGGCGGGCGAGCTCAAGCACGGCACGCTGGCACTCGTCACCGACGGCACGCCGGTCGTCGTGGTGCTCACGCAGACGGACGTCTACGACAAGACCGTCAGCGCCGTCCAGGAGGTCAAGGCGCGAGGCGCGTTCGTGATCGCCGTCGCCTACGACGACGACACCGAGGTCGCCAAGTACGCCGACCGCGTGCTGCGCATCCCGCGGGTGCACGATCTCCTCAGCCCGGTGCTGTCGATCGTGCCGCTGCAGCTGCTCTCCTATCACGTGGCGATCGCTCGCGGCAACGACGTCGATCAGCCCCGTAACCTGGCGAAGAGCGTCACCGTCGAGTAGCGGGAGGAAGGATGCGGATCCTCGGGCTGGGAGTCGACCTGGCCGAGATCGAGCGCGTCGGCCGCGTGCTCGAGAAGTACCCGCGGTTCGCCGAGCGGTGCTTCACCGACCACGAGCGCGAGTACGCCTTCCGGTACGCCAAGCCGGAGCGGCGGCTCGCCGCCCGATTCGCCGGCAAGGAAGCGGTGATGAAGTCGATGGGCACCGGATGGCGTCGGATCCGCTGGCAGGACGTCGAGATCACCGGGGGCGGGAAGCCCACCGTGAACGTCTACGGGACCGCCCTGCGGCGGGCCGAGATGCTCGGCGTGACGGGCTTCGAGGTGACGATCACCCACACCGACACCGACGCGCTCGTGTTCGCCATCGCCCTCGGCGAGCACTGATCAGCGTGTCGCGATCTCGGGTGACCCCTCGAGCAGCTTGACCATCGTCCCGAGTGCCTCGTTCAGCGGCGTGGCGACGCCGAGGGCTCGCCCCCGCTGGGCGATCTCGATCGAAAAGGTGTCGATCTCGGTACGGCGCCCGTGCAGGATGTCGATGGTCATCGACGGGTAGTGCGGACCGACGGCCGAGAAG
>DATHYU010000145.1:0-2404 GCA_035458965.1 Acidimicrobiia bacterium
CGACTCCATGCTCCATGCCGGCACCGCGATCGCCGGCGGGCGGGGCAGGGCGATCGTCGTCGCGACGGGCCGGGAGACCGAGTTCGGCAAGATCGCCTCGGCCCTCACGGCCGAGGAGCCGCCGACGCCGCTGCAGGTCGAGCTCGACCGCGTCGGACGACGTCTCGCCGTCCTGGCCCTGGCCACCGCCGGGCTCGTGTTCCTCACCGGCGTGCTGCGCGGGAATCCCGTCGAGGCGATGCTCCTCACCGCCGTCGCCCTGGCCGTCGCCGCCATTCCCGAGGGCCTGCCCGCCGTCGTGACGATCACGCTGTCGCGCGGCGTGCAGCGGATGGCCGATCGCAATGCCATCGTCCGCCGGCTCCCGGCCGTCGAGGCGCTCGGCGCGGCGTCCGTGATCTGCACCGACAAGACGGGCACCCTCACCCGCAACGAGATCCGCCTGCAACGCATCCGCATGGCGGGATACGACCTCGATCCGGCAGATCTCGACGTCGTCTCCGATCTCGGCCGGGCCTTCGTCGACGTGGCCGTGCTCTGCAACGACGGCCGGCGCGGTGACGACGACTGGGTCGGGGATCCGACCGAGACGTCACTGCTCCATGCCATCGAGACGGCCGGCGGGGACGTCGAGGGGGTGCGCGCCTCGCTGCCGCGTCTCGACGAGATCGCCTTCGACAGCAGCCGGAAGCGGATGACGACGATCCACCCTCGCGACGGTGGGTACCTCGTCGCGACGAAAGGCGCCCCGGAGATCGTGCTCGACCGGTGCTCCACGGTCCTCGACGCCGCTGGGGCGGTCCCCCTCGACGACGCCCGGCGTCACTCGTTGGCCGAGATCGCCGTCGATCTCGCATCGTCGGGCCTTCGAACACTCGCTCTCGCGCGCCGCACGGTGGGCCGACTGCCGTCGGAGCTCGATCTCGTGGAGACCGAGCTCGAGTTGGTGGCCATCGTCGGGATGAGCGACGCCGTGCGCGACGAGGCCCCCGACGCGGTGGCGTCCGCCCGGCGGGCCGGCATCACGGTGGTCATGGTGACCGGTGACCACGAGGTGACGGCCCGGGCGGTCGCCCGCGAAGTCGGGATCATCGGCGACGGGGACGAGGTCATGGCCGGTGATCGGCTCCGCTCGATGTCGGTCGACGAGCTCGCCGCCGAGGTCGACCGGTACCGGGTCTATGCCCGGATCGACCCCCTCGACAAGGTGAAGATCGTCGATGCCTGGCAGCAGCGGGGCGAGATCGTCGCGATGACGGGGGACGGGGTCAACGACGCGCCGGCGCTGCAGGCGGCCGACATCGGCGTCGCCATGGGCTCGGGCACCGACGTGGCCAAGGGGGCGGCCTCGATGATCCTCGCCGACGACGACTTCGCCACCATCGTCGCCGCCGTCCGGGAGGGGCGGTCGATCTTCTCGAATCTGCGGACCGTCGTTTCGTACCTGCTGTCGTGCAACGTCTCCGAGGTGATCGTGATGCTGCTCGGGTTCCTCGTCTTCGGGGCGCTGGGGGATCCGCTCCTGGCCGTGCAGCTGCTGTGGATCAACCTGGTCACGGACGGGCTGCCGGCGCTGGCGCTGGGGGTCGACGCCCCGGAGGAGGGGACGATGGCCCGGCCGCCCGATCGCAGCCGCAACATCCTCTCGGCGCGCCGCCAGCTCACGCTGCTGGGTCTCGGGTCGATCCTGGCCGCCGCCGCCCTGGGGACGCTCGTGATCGGCCACTACGCCCTCGGTGAGGACTGGGAGGTCGTCCGGACGATGGTCTTCACGACCCTCGTCGTCGTGCAGCTCGCCCATGCGTGGTCGATGCGGCAACGGGCCGCGGGCCGGATGGACTCCCGGCCGGAGCCGAACCGGCTCCTCCTGGGGGCCGCCGCGGTGTCCTTCGGGCTCCAGCTGCTCGTCGTGGTGACCCCGCTGGGACGGACCCTGTTCGAGACGACGCTGGTCCCGATGGCGGGATGGGGCGTCATCGCCGGGCTCACGGCCCTGTCGTGGGCGGCCATCGGTGGGGTGGCGATGGTGCGAAGGAGCAGAGGGCGGACAGCGGGCAGCAGGCAGGGGTCGGCCGACGGCTGAGAGCGACGAGCCGGGACATCGGGTTCGTCCGATGCCCGCCGACCGCCGGGCCTACGAGGCCGGCGCCGAGTCGATCGCCGGTTCCGGGGTCGGCTGTGGCTCCGGCGCCGCCGTCGGGTCCTTGATCGTGCGCAGCATGGCGTAGCCGGCAACGCCGGCGATCGTCGAGCCCAAGAAGATGCCGGTCTTGGCCAGATCCGTGATGGCCGGATCGGTGAAGGCCAGCGACGCCACGAACAGCGAGACCGTGAAGCCGATCCCCGCGATGAACGCGAGCCCGCCCACGTGGACCCAGCCGGTGCCCCGCGGCAGCCTGCCGAG
>DATHYU010000146.1:0-3086 GCA_035458965.1 Acidimicrobiia bacterium
CTGCAGTCGTGCGGCCACCCCGTGGGCGCCACGGGCACCCGCATGGTGGCCGAGGTCTTCGACCACATCACGGGCGAGGCGGGAGAACGCCAGCTGCCCGGGGCGAGGCGCGGCCTCGCCCACACCCTCGGAGGTCCCGGCGTAATCTCCTGTGTGATCGTGGTCGGCCGCCCCTAGGCGGCGAGGAAGGGTTCCGCCCGAGAGGAGGCGCCATGCCGGACGGGGTGAAGCGACGGATCGACGACCTGATCCGGGGATACGACGACGGCGGCCTGGATCGCGCGGAGCTCGTCGACCAGCTCGCCGCCCTCGCCGGCGCAACGGACGATCCGCCGCCGCGCTCGTCCACCTTCCGGGTCATCGGCCTCAACCACGGCGCCCTCCGGGTGACCGACATCTCCCGCAGCCGTGACTTCTACGTCGAGCATCTGGGCGCCCGCGTCATCCGCGAGTCGGAGACGAACTGCTTCCTCGCCCTCGGCGCGAACCACTTCCTGGGGCTCTTTCGCCGCGACAGCGGCGGCCTCGACCACCTCTGCCTCACCATCGACGACTACGACCCCGACCGCGCCGCGGAGACGCTGCGGGCCGCCGGGTTCACGCCTCATCGCAACGAGGACCGGGTCTTCTTCCCGGATCCCGACGGCAACCTCCTCCAGCTCGCCAGCACCTGGGGCGACTACCCGAGGTAGCTGCCGGCTCCTAGGCCACCACCGTCGCCGTGCCGACGATCACGTCCCGGCCATCGCCCGTGCGAAGCCAGACGTCGCAGTCGGCGAGGCGCTCGCCGTCCTCGTCGCGGATCGCCGTGACGACGCCGCCCGCCTCGACGCTCTCGCCGCCGTAGACGTTGCCGCGGAAGCGCACGGTGATCGAGCGAAGGCGCGCCGGGTCGCCCAGCCAGCCGATGATCGCGTTGACGATGAACGCCTTGTTCGTGGGGCCCTGGTTGATCACCCGGTCTCCGAGGCCCGCGGCCACCACCGATTCGACGTTCCAGTGGATCGGGTTCGGGTCCCGCAGCAGCAGGGCCATCGTCTTCATCTTCTCCGTAGAGACCTCCCCGACCGCGAACGGAGGGATCTCGGTGCCGACCTCGATGCTCATGCGCTCCCCCTCGGGAAGACGAACGTGTTGCGGGAAACGCCGGCGACGTCACCGTCGCGGTCGACCACCTCGAGCTCGAAGGTCACGAGGTCCATGATCCCCAGCCGCGCCGACTCCTTGCGCACCGCATCGGTGAAGCCGCCCCGCACGGTGTAGGTCTCGCCCACCCGCATCGGCTTGCGCTGGTCGAACCCGGCTTCGCCGAACATCACGCCGGCGTCGGCCGACGAGTGTGCGGCGGCGAACAGCTCGTCGAGGGTGATGCCCATGCCGGCGATGGCCGTGTAGTAGACGTACATCGGGTGGGCCACCCCCTCGGGCAGCGGCGGCGACAGGACGGCGTCGGCGCACAGGTAGTGCTCGTGGTCGGCGATCGTGAACTCCCCCTCGGGGAACTCGTTCGCCACGAGCTCGTCCCGCAGGACGTCGATGTCGATCATCGGCCCTCCCATTCGGGGTCCCGCTTCTCGAGGAACGCCGCGACGCCCTCGTCCGCGTCCGCAGAGAGGTACGCCTCGATCATGGCCTCGCGCTCGACGGCCAGCCCCCGCACCAGATCGCCGTCCACGCCCTCGTTGAGGGCGCGCTTGATCAGACGGATGGCGACGGGCGCCTGGCCGGCGAGACGACCGGCGAGGCCGCGGGCGATCTCGAGCGTCTCCTCGTCGGTCTCACCGACCCGGTTGACCAGGCCGATCGCCTCCGCCTCGCGGGCCGACAGCCGCTCGCCGAGCATGAGCATCTCGGTCGCCTTGGCCCGGCCGACGAGCCGGGTCAGCCGCTGGGTGCCGCCCCCGCCCGGGATGATCCCGAGGCTCACCTCGGGCTGGCCGATCCGGGCCCGGCCCTCGGTCATCACGCGGAAGTCCATGGCGAGCGAGAACTCGCACCCGCCGCCGAGGGCGTGGCCGGTGATCGCCACCACGGTCGGCCTCGCCATCCGCTGCAGCCGAAGGAAGGTCGCCGAGGCGGTGTCGATCTTGCGCGCCGCGGGGCCGCGTCGCCGGTCGTAGCCCTGCATGTCCTTGATGTCCGCGCCCGCCATGAAGATCTTCTCCTGGGCGGAGCGGAACACCACGGCCCGGACGTCCGGGTCGCCCTCGAGGACGTCGACGAGGCGGGAGATCTCGTCGTACATCTCGTACGACAGGCTGTTGACGGGCGGCTTGTCGATGACGACGTCTGCGACGCCGTCGGCGACGGTGACCCGGAGGAACTGGAAGTCCGTCACCCTCAGTCCCAGCCGAACAGGGCTTTTGCCGCGCCGTGGAGGAGCAGCTCCTTCGCCTCGGGCTTGAGCCCGAGCTCCTCGATCTGACCGAGGCTCTCCTCATGCTGGATGAGGGGGTAGTCGGTGCCCCACAGCACCTTGCCCATGCCCCGCGAGTTGAGGAAATGGACCAGGCTCTTGTCCCAGTACTTCGGGGCGTGGCCCGACATCGCCACGTAGACGTTCGGGTGCTTCCACGCCATGGCGATCATGACCTCACACCACGGCCAGGCCTGGTGGGCGCCGATCAGCTTCAGCTCGGGGAAGTAGATCGCGACGTCGTCGAGGAGGAGCGGGTGGCCGTGCTTCGACGGCATGAACTCCGCCGAGTGCCCGGTCTGGAACTCGACGGGCACACCGAGCTCCGCCGCCTTCGCATAGAAGGGATAGAACTTGGCGTCGTTGATCGGGGTGTCGAAGCCGAAGGGATGGACGTGGCCGCCCACGAACCCGTACTCCTTGACGGCGAGCTCGAACTCCCGCACCCCCTTCATGCCCGAGTACGGATCGATGCCGTACATGCCGGCGACCCGGTCCGGGTACTTCTGGACGACCTCGGCAACGCTCTCCCAAGGGACCCGCACCAGCTCGCGGTCGCGGTAGAGGTACTGCTGGAGCGCCGGCGTGATGACCTTGGCGACACCGGCCGGATCCATGACCTTCTCGAAGAACTCCTCGGGCTCGTACCCCACCATGAGGTGGTGCCGGC
>DATHYU010000147.1:0-4818 GCA_035458965.1 Acidimicrobiia bacterium
GTCCTGCTCGGCGACGGGGTTGTGGAGCCATCCGGCCGTCTGGCGCTCGCCGGGCGCTCGGCGGTCGTGGTGGCCCTGTGAGCGACCCGGGCGCCGATCGATGACCCGGGGATCCGGCGGAGACCCGGCAGCCGATCCGGCAGGGCCCTCCCGGGGAGCGTGGTGGGCGCTGCCCCTCGCGTCGTCGATCCTCCCCGGTCTCGGCCAGTGGATCGCCGGCCGTCGCCGCCGGGCGATCGGCTTCCTCGCACCGTTCGTCGCGGTCGTCGCCTGGGGCGTCGTCGTCGCCGGCCGAGGCACCATCGGGCTCCTCGAGCTTCTGGTCCAGCCGTCGACGCTGTGGCTCGTGTTCGGGGTCAACCTCTGCCTGGCCCTGCTGCGGCTCGCCTCCGTGGTCGATCTCTGGCGCGTCGCTCCGCTGCCCGGCACCGCTGCAGGGCGTCTGGCGGCCGTGGCCCTCGTCCTCGTCACCGCCGCTCCCCACGCCATCGCCGGCGCGTACACGCTCGACGGGATCGACCTGCTCGAGACGGTCTTCGCCGATCCCGAGCCGGTGGCCACCGCAGAGGAGCTGCTGGCGGCGGGATACACCGAGGAGGATCTCGGCCCGGTCCCGCCCGTCCCCGCGACGGTGCCGGCGTCGGTGTCGCCGACGTCGCCGCCCGCGACGATCGCGGTGCGAGCCGGCGTCCCTGCCGACGAGGCCAAGGTCCTCCTCGTTCCCGAGGCGGACCTCGATCCGGTGCGGCCGGTCGTCGTGCCCCGCGAAGTGGATCTGTTGGACCTCCCCATCGAACCCGACCGGCTGGCGGGTCAGCGCATCACGGTGCTCCTGGCCGGAGGCGACGCCGGGCCCGGCCGCATCGGCCTGCGCACGGACGTCATGATGGTGGCCACCTTCGACACCGGCACGGGCCAGGCGGCGATCTTCGGCATCCCGCGGGCGCTGTCGAATGTGCCGCTGCCCGAGTGGATGGCCCCTTCGTTCCACGACGTCGAGGACCGCTACTGGGAGCAGGAGGTCGCCGCCATGAACCTGGCCGAGGGCGAGCCACCGCCGCCCCGGCCCGAGCGGTGCAACTGCCTGGTGGACCGGCTCAACGCGCTCTACTCCTACGCCCACTCCTGGGTGCGGACGTGGCCCGACACGCCGGATCCCGGACTGGCCGCGTTGCGGCTCGTCGTCTCCCGGTTGATCGGGTTGGAGATCGATCACTACGTGCTCGTCGACTTCGGGGGGTTCGTGGACGTGATCGATGCGCTCGGCGGCGTCGACGTCGTCGTGACGGAGGCCATGGACGTCGGTTTCTCGCCGGCGAAGGAAGGGGAGGATCCGGTGAGGGTGAACGTGGAGCCCGGTCTGCATCACCTCGACGGACGCCAGGCCCTGGCGTACGTTCGCAATCGCACCGGATCGAGCGACTACGTGAGGATGCGCCGGCAGCGCTGCATGCTGAGCGCCATGGCCGAGCAGGCCGATCCGCTCACGGTCCTGCGGGGGTTCTCGTCGCTCGCCGACGCCATTCGCAGCTCGACCACCACCGACCTGCCGCTCGGCCTTCTGCCCGAACTGGTTCGGGTCGTCGCGTCGATCCGCCCCGGCAACGTCGCCACCGTCTCGCTCGGGTCGACCTTCCACGCGCCGGAACGGACCTTCAAGAACATGCCGATCCCGGACGTCGATCGGATCCGGGCCACCGTCTCGGCGGTCCTCCGGGACGGCGTCGAGGGCGTGCGCGGCGGCGAGCCGGAGTGCCCGTGACCGGACCGCGCAGGGTCGCGGGCCTCCGCCACCGCGCAGGGGACAGCGGCGCCCGGCAGGTCGAAGGGTCGCGCCTGGCCGGTTCCTGGGGCTCGCCGGCCCGGTCGAGGACGAGATCCGCCGCGATCGACGGAGTGGAACGGGCCGTCGAGGTCGAGGGGGGCGGGTTTCCACGATGCGATCCACACCGAGGGTGCCCCGATGCACGAGCCCCCGGTGACCGGTTTCCCGGCCGCCGGGGGCTCGACTTGCGCAAGGTGCCGCAGGGCCCCTTACTCCGCTGCCTCGAGCCTACCCAACCTCGCCGGCGTGTGCTCCGAACGGACCCCGCGCGCCGTCGGCCGGACGACCCTACGCGCGGCGATACGGCAGGTACACGGGACGCCACATGGCCTGGGCGAGCGATGCCTCGACGTCGACGACCGGGTTGGCGACCCCTTCGGTGACGGCCTGGTCCGCGACGGCATGGGCGACGAGTCGGCTCACCCGGCGGACCTCCTCGATCGGCGGGTAGAGCGACCCCTGGTCGAGCATCTCGGGCGTGATGGTCGACGCGAGGGCTCGCGACGCCGCCATGAACATGCCCGCCGTGACCTGCCGGGCGCGGCTCACGATGACACCCAGGCCGATCCCCGGGAAGGCGAACACGTTGTTCGCCTGCCCGATCCGGTGTCGCCTCCCGTCGAGCACGACATCGTCGAACGGACTGCCGGTCGCCACGATCGCCCGTCCCTCCGTCCAGCGGAGGATGTCGGCCGGCGCGGCCTCGGCCTTCGCCGTCGGGTTGGAGAGCGGCATGACGACGGGGGTCTCGGTCGACGCGGCCATCGCCTTCACGATGGACTCGGTGAAACGGCTCGCCTGGCCGCATACACCGATGAGCACGGTCGGCCGGACGGCCTCGACGACGCGGTCGAGAGGGAGGTCGTCGGTGAGCCCCCACGCCGATGCCGTGTCCCGACGGACCGCCACGACCCGCTTCCGGTCGACGAGCCCGGGCCGTCCCTCGATGAGGGGGCCGCTGCTGTCGAGCACGAGCACGCGGCCGCGCACGTCGTCATGGGTGAGCCCGTCGTCGATCATCGCGGCCGCGAGCAGGTCGTAGATCCCGAGCCCTGCCGATCCGGAGCCGACGATCACGTACCGCTGGTCGGCGAGGGTCCCGCCGGTGCGTCGCATCGCGGCGAGGAGGCCGGCGACGACGACGGCCGCCGTTCCCTGGATGTCGTCGTTGAACGACGGCAGCACCTCCTGATACGTCGCGAGGTTGCGGAACGACGTGGTGTTCGCGAAGTCCTCCCACTGCAGCAGGGCGTCGGGAAAGACCTCCTTGACGGCGAGGACGAACTCTTCGACGAGCGTCCAGTAGGGCTCGCCGCGCTCGCGGCGGCCGCGCCATCCCAGGTACATCGGGTCGTCGAGCAGGTCGCGGTTCTCTGTGCCGACGTCGAGGGAGATGGGCAGCGTTCGGGCGGGGTGGATCCCGGCGGCCGCCGTGTAGAGCGCCAGCTTCCCGATGGGGATGCCCATGCCTCCGGCCCCCTGGTCGCCTATGCCCAGGATCCGCTCGTTGTCGGTGACCACGATGACCTCGGTGTCGCGGGGCGCCACGCCCCGCAGGAGCCGTGCGATCCCGCCGCGGTCCTCGGGTGTGATGTAGATGCCCCGGGCGCGCCGGAAGATGCGGCTCCAGTTCGCGCAGGCCTCCGCCACCGTGGGCGTGTAGACGAGCGGCACGACGTCGCGCAGGTTCTCGAGCACGAATCGGAAGAACAGCGTCTCGTTGCGATCGTGGAGCCCCGCCAGGTAGATGTGCTTCTCCATCGCCGACGACTTCGAGTCGAGGGCCGTCCTGACCCGGAGCAGCTGTTCGTCCATGGTCGACACATGGGACGGGAGGTATCCGGTGAGGTCGAACTGCTCGCGCTCCTCGGCCGAGAAGGCCGTGCCCTTGTTGAGCAGCGGCTCCTCGAGGAGCGCTCGTCCGCGCTCGCCGACGGGCAGGTAGAGCTCGCCGGTGCGGGAGTCGACGGCAGGCCGGAACCTCATGGAACACCTCTCTCCGGGATCGACCCACCGTATGGCCGGCCGATCACGGGGGACAAGGGGCGGAGGTCCCGCAGGCCGGCGCCCTAGGCTTTTCGGACCATGCGTGGCCGACTCGTCGTTCATCTCACCGCCTGGGTCGCCGCGATCGCGGTCCTCCGGGTCGGCGTCGTCCCCGCGGAGGTCTGCGGTGACGCCGATCTCACGTCGGTGCGGTCGTCCATCGACGCCTCGGTCGGCTGGATCGTCGACAACCAGGCAGAGAGCGGCCGTTACACGTACGGCTACGACCTCGACGAGGACGCCGTCAACCCCGCGTACAACCCCGCCCGTCACGCAGGCGTGACGATGTCGCTCTATCAGACGGCGTTGTGGCACGACCCGTCACTGCTGGCCGCCGCCGACCGCGGCCTGGGCTGGGTCCTCGACGATCTCGTCGAGCGCGACGACTGGATCGCCTGGCGGCCGAGCAATCAGGACGTCCCGGTCGGCGCCAACGGCCTCCTGCTGGCCGCCCTCACGTATCGGCGCGAGCTCACGGGCGACCCGATGCACGACGGCCTCATGCGCGGGCTCGCCAGGTTCCTCGTCAGCCAGCAGGGGCCGGATGGAAGCGTGTACGCGTACTACGACGCCGGCCGCGACGAGATCGTCTACGTGTACGGCACCTTCGCGACCGGCGAGGCGTCGTGGGCGCTCGCACGCATGGAGCGGCTCTTCCCGGGGGAGGGATTCGGCGAGGCGGCATCGGCGACCCTCACCTTCATGGCCACCGACCGCGACCGGGTCGAGGGCCGGCTCACGCGCCTCCCCGACCACTGGGCGGCCTACACGATCTCGGAGATGTCACCCGATTCGATCACCGGGGTCCAGCACGAGTACGCCCGGGACCTCGCCGGGTTCTTCGGCATCCGACTCCGCTTCGAGGCGCAGCGGCGGGGAACCGGCCTGAACCTGCTGCTCCGTTGGTACCCGGGGCCTCCGGCCGGCGTCGGGACGGCCGGGGAGGG
>DATHYU010000148.1:0-2139 GCA_035458965.1 Acidimicrobiia bacterium
GGTGATCCGCTCGCCGGCGAAGGCGGGTCGGAGCGCGTCGACGGTCTCGGCGAGCACCTGTGGGGTGTCTTCGAACGGGATGCCGTGCCAGCCCTCGCTGATCGCGCGGCTGCCGACACCGAGGCCGCAGACGATGCGGCCGGGGGCGAGGCCGTCGAGGGTCCGGAATCCCATCGCGATGAGCGCCGGCGTGCGAAGCATCACCGAGACGATGCCGGTGGCGAGGCGGATCCGACCGGTGGCCTGGGCGATCGCCCCCAGCGTGGCGAAGGCCTCGGACCCGCCGATCTCCCCGAGGAAGACCGTGTGGTAGCCCTCCTCCTCCGCGACGACGGCCAGCCGCACGAGATCGGGCACGGCGAGCTCATCGGTGACGGGAAGGGACACGCCCACCGGGGCGAAGTCGGACATCGGTCTCCAGGTCACGTCGAAGGCTCGAACCGTACACTCGGAAGCCATGTCGCGAGCACTCGTCACCGGCGCCGCCTCCGGGCTCGGTGCCGCCACCCTCGAGCGCCTGCAGGAAGCGGGGTGGACCGTCGCCGGCATCGACATCCAGCCCGTCGACGCGACCGAGGTCTCGATCGAGGCCGACGTCTCCGACGAGTCGGCCGTCCGCAGGGCCGTTGCCGAAGCCATGGAGCGCCTCGGCGGTCTCGACGCCGTCGTCAACGCCGCAGGCGCCGTGTTCGACGCCACGACGCCGCTCGAGGACGTGGACGTGGCGACCGTGCGGCGCACCCTGGAGGTGAACACCGTCGGCGCCTTCCTCGTCGCACGGGAGACCCTTCCCGCCCTCGTCGCGTCGCAGGGGGTGATCGTGCTGGTCGCCTCGGCCGTCGCCCGCACTCCGCAGTCGGGCGTGGCGGCATACGCGATGGCGAAGGCGGGGGTCGTGTCGCTCATGAGGAGCGTCGCCCTCGAGTACGGCCGGTTCGGGGTCCGCGCCGTGTCGGTCTCGCCGGGATACATGGACACGGCCATGGCGCGTTCGGTCATGGAGCGCCCCACGTTCCGAAAGGCGGTCGAGGAAGGAATCCCCCTCGGCCGTGTGGCGGAGCCCGCCGAGGTGGCGGCTCTGATCGCATGGCTCGTGTCGCCGGAGGCGGGCTACCTGTCGGGAGAGGACATCGTGATCGACGGGGCGAAGAGCCTCACCCCCTACTCGAGCACCCAGGACACGGCGAGGCTGTGGAGATCCCGAGAGACAAGGGAGAGCTGATGGCAGGCGTTGAAGTGGATCGCACGGTCTCGTTCTCGGCCCAGGCGGCGAGCGACCCGACGGCGATCAAGGCGAAGGTGTACGAGTACTACCGGGCGGTGAACGAGTCCCGGTGGGACGACGTCGTCGACTTCTTCCACGAGGATGCGGTCCTGCTCGTGCCCTCTCAGGAGCCGAAGGTCGGCCACGAGGCCATCCGGACCTTCTACGAGTCCCACGGCCGTCGCTTCGTCGAGCACCACGACGACGTCCCGCTGTTGATGATCGACGGTCAGCGGGTCATGACGCTCGTGGACTTCCACGGCAGGGATCGCAACGGCATCGACGTCCAGTTCTGGACCGCAGGCTTCTTCACCATCGAGTGCGGCAAGGTCCGTCAGTACCGGGTGATCTTCGACACGGCAGCCCTGAACGAGCATCTCGCCGCGATCCGAGCCGCGTACGACGCGGAGGCGTGATGGCCGGGTTCGACCTCATGGCGGCGATGGACCCCGAGATCGCCGAAGCATTGCCGAACATCCCGGTCCTCGATCTGTCGGACATCCCGAAGGCGCGCCAGGAGCGATGGAAGATCATGCAGGCCGCACTCGAGCGGTGGGACCCCGACCCGGGCGTGATCCGGGAGAACCGGATGATCCCGGGCTGGGAGGGCGATCCCGACGTCCGGGTCCGCGTCTACCGACCGGCCGACCACGCGGGCGCCCTTCCCTGCCTCTTCTGGATCCACGGCGGTGGCCACGTGCTCGGCCAGGTCGAGCAGGACGATCCGGCGATGGACGCCTACGTCGGGTCGTTCGGCTGCGTGGCCGTGTCGGTCGACTGGCGGCTCCCGCCCGAGCACCCGTATCCGGCACCGATGAACGACTGCTACGCGGGGCTCGCCTGGACATACGAAAACGCCGACGAGCTGGGCATCG
>DATHYU010000149.1:0-2881 GCA_035458965.1 Acidimicrobiia bacterium
AGTCCCCGGAATGCGGCCGTCGCCGGGTTCCTCAACGATGCGGGCCTTGCGACGTTGCTCTTCGATCTCCTCACCGATCGGGAGGCGGCGGATCGGGGCAACGTCTTCGACATCCCGCTGCTCGGGAGGCGGCTCGGTGCGGTGGCGAGATGGCTCGACACACGCCGCGGCACCTCGCGCCTGCCGCTCGGCTACTTCGGGGCGAGCACCGGGGCAGCGGCCGCCCTCGTCGCGGCAGCCGAACATCCCGATGTCGCCGCCGTGGTCAGCCGGGGCGGCAGGGCGGACCTCGCCGGGGAGGCCCTCGGAGCCGTCGAGGCGCCGACGCTCCTCGTCGTCGGGAGCCACGACGTCCAGGTGCTCGAACTCAACCGCCAGGCTGCGGCGCAGATGAACGCTCCGGTCACTGTCGAGGTCGTCCCGGGTGCCGGGCACCTCTTCGAGGAGCCGGGCACGCTCGAGCGCGTCGCCGGCCTCGCCGCCGGGTTCTTCCTTCGGGAGCTCAGATCGCCGTCAGCTTGACGATCAGGTCGGCGGCCTGACCGATGTCCATCGCTGCGCCGGCGGCCTTCGCCTCGTCGACGCCGGCGAGGTCGGCCACCGCGGCCTCGACGTCGGCCAGGTCCGCCTCCACGTCTACGGGGAGCGCAGCCCCGGATCGTTCCAGCATCGCCCTCACCATCGCGGTCACGGTCGCTGCTTCGAGGGGCAGCTCGGCGACGACCCTCGGCGCCAGCTCGGCGCCGACCCACGCGGTGGCCATGGCGTTCTCGGAGGTCCGGCTGTGGCGGGCGGCCCTCTCCCACGCCCTGGCGATCCGTTCGGGGTCACCCTGATCGCAGGCCATGAGGACCTCGAGGCGCACCTCGAAGAAGTCCTGGCTGCTGGTTCCGATCTCCCTGCTCAGGGCGAGCCCCTGGTTGAAGAGCTCCTGAGCACGCTCGAGGTTCCCGCGACGCCTGGCGACGTCGGCGAGCCCGTAGATGGCCCAGGCCTCGACGACCTTCTGGCCTGCCTCCCTGACCACCGACACGGCCGAGGTGAACGCCGCGTCCATGCCGGGGACGTCGTTGGCGTGATCGGCCACGTAGCCCTGGACGGTGAGCGCCCATCCCTCCATCTCGAGGTTGCCGCTCGACGCCGCGCGGTCGAGAAGCTCTTCGAGATGCCGGCGCGCGTCCTCCACCCGCCCCGCCCACGCATGGAGGATCGCGAGGTTCAAGAGTGGCACCGACAGGTACGGGTCGTTCGTCTCCCGCGCCCATGCGAGGGTGACCTCGAACTGCTCCCGTGCCTCCCGCAGCATGCCCCGTATCAGGTACAGGTTCCCGAGCGACACCGAGGTCCGGGCGATGAGGTGGCGCTCTCCCGAGGCCGCGGCCGCATCCACGGCTGCACGGATGTACCGCTCGAAGTCGGGATGCCCGCGGTGCAGGTAGAAGGACCCGAGCCAGGCGAGCGCCTCCACCCGGGCCTCGGTCGACTCGTCGGATCCGGCGGCGATCGCCTGTTCCAGCCACGAGGAGCCCTCGGCCAGGTGGGCGTGGAAGAACCACAGGCGCCCGAGGCCTGCGGCGATGGCGAGGGCGAGGTCGCCCTCACCGTGCTCGAGCGCCCAGGTCAGGGCGGCGCGGAAGTTGTCATGGTCGGCTTCGAGGCGTCGCGACCACACCGGGTACTCGTCACCGAGCAGGAGATCGTGGACCTGCACGGCGATCGACCGCGCCCACTCGGCATGGCGGCGCCGCACGTCGTTGGCCTCGCCGGTGTCGACGAGGCGGTCCTGGGCGTACTGGCGGACGGTCTCGAGGAGCCGATAGCGCGTGTCGATTCCCTCGTCGACGGTGACGAGTGACGCATCGACGAGGCGGGTGAGCAGGTCGATGATCTCCCAGCGGTCCACGACGTCGTCGGCGGCGACCTCCTCGGCCGCTTCGAACGTGAACCCGCCGTAGAAGACGGCCAGGCGCCGCAGGAGCGCCTTCTCGGTGTCCGACAGGAGGTCGTAGGACCAGTCCATCGTGGCCTGCAGGGTCCGCTGGCGGGGCAGGGCGGTGCGGCTCCCGCCCGTGAGCAGCCGGAACCGGTCGTCGAGGCGCTCGGCGATCTGGTCGGGGCCGAACACCTTCAGCCGGGCGGTCGCCAGCTCGATGGCAAGGGGGATGCCGTCGAGGCGCCGGCAGATTGCCTCGACCGCCGGACGGGTCGTGGCGTCGAGCGCGAACCCGGGCCGCACGTGGCGGGCGCGTTCGGCGAAGAGATCGACGGCGTCGTCGCCCGACCGCAGCGACGGGACCCGCCACAGGTTCTCGCCGCCGATCGACAGGCCCTCGCGGGAGGTGGCGATCACGTGCAGGCCGGGTGCCGCACGCAGCGCCTGCTCCACGAACTCGGCGGCGTCGTCGATGACGTGCTCGCAGTTGTCGAGCACGAGAAGCAGGTCCCGGCCCGAGAGGTGCTCGAACAGCACCTCGGTGAGCGGCCGCCCCGCCTCTTCGGTCACGCCGAGCGCCTCGGCGGTCTCGCGGGCGATCATGCCCGAGTCCGTGACCGGCGCCAGCTCGACGAACCAGGCGCCGTCGGGGAACCGGTGGATCGTCTCGGCGGCAGCCTGCATCGCGAGGCGCGTCTTGCCGACGCCGCCCACGCCCGTCAGGGTCACGAGCCGGGACTCGCCGAGGAGTGTCACCACCTGCCCGAGCTCCTCGCGGCGCCCGATGAACGCCGTCAGCTGGGCGGGCAGGTTGTTCGGGAACGCCTCGAGCGACCGCAGCGGGGGGAACTCCGCGGCGAGTCCCGGGCCCTTCAACTGGAAGACGCGCTCGCCGGCCCCGAGGTCCTTGAACCGGTGCTCGCCGAGGTCCACGAGGCCGAGGCCGCC
>DATHYU010000150.1:0-2085 GCA_035458965.1 Acidimicrobiia bacterium
GGCGTGGGCGCAACCGTCTGCTGCCCGGCCTCGACCCGTCCTTCCCACGGCGACCCTCCTAACCTGTGGTCGGCGGCCGGGGGATCGATGGCCGCCGCCCCCCGTGACCTGGAGAGGCACGTGCTCACCCGGAGAAACGCGCTCAGCTCGATCAATGGTCCCCGCGGCCGGCGGGCCAGCCGGCGGCACCGGCGCGCGACCAAGAGCCCGCAGTACCGACGCCGCGGATTGGGCGTCGGGGGCGTCGTCGTCGTCCTGGTCGTGGGCGTGGCTCTCGGCATCGGTGGCATCAGCCTGTTCCGCACGATCCGCGGCAATCCCGTCCCGGTCCGCGTGATCGGCGTCGACGGGCCGCTCGCCGGCGCCACCATCGCGCGGCCCGACGGCGAGTCCGTGGTCACCGGGGAGAACGGCTCGGCGGGACTGGAGTTCTCGGCGCCCGCCATGCTCTCGGTGTCGGCACCCGGGTACGAGACCGGGATGTTCGACGTCCAGGCGATCCCGAACCCGGGGCCCCTGTTCCTCCAGCTGAACCCCGTCGTGATGCAGGGCAAGGTCGTCGGACCCAACGGCGAGGCCGTGCCCCGCACGACGGTGCGGATCGGCGACAAGGAGACGCTCACCGACGACCTCGGATCGTTCGAGTTCGTGGCTGCCAAGCCGGGAACGGTCAGTGCCGAGAAGGCTGCCTGGCTTCCAGGCGAGACCGAGTGGGACGGCGCCCCGGGGCGGCTGACGGTGACGATCGAGCCGTTCCTGGTGCGTGGCCTGCGTGTCTCGGGACAGGCCGCAGGTGATCCGGCCGCTTTCGCGGAGATCCTCGATCTCGTCGAGGCCTCGTCGGTCAACGCCCTGGTCTTCGACACGAAGACCGAAGGCGGAGAGGTCGTGCACGACACGAAGGTCCAGGAGGCCATCGACATCGGAGCGGTCAAGCCGGTCTACGCCGTCGAGGACGCGCTCGCCGAGGCCAAGGCGCGTGGCCTCTACGCCATCACCCGGATCGTGACCTTCCAGGACTTCTATCGAGCGCTCGCCCGTCCCGAGCACGCGATCAGCAACACCGAGACCGGCGAGGTGTGGGCGAACGTCAAGGGTCTCGGTTGGATGGACCCGACGGATCGTGAGGCGTGGACCTACCCGATCGCGCTCGCCAAGGAGGCCTGCGAGATGGGGTTCGACGAGGTCCAGTTCGACTACGTGCGGTTCCCGACGGACGGTGACGTGGCGGTGGCCGGGTACGACGGCAGCCCGATCACGTCCGACGTGCGGATCGAGACGATCGCCGGCTTCCTGGCGACCGCCCGCGACGAGCTCAACGCGCTGGGATGCGCCGCCTCGGCGGACATCTTCGGCATCGTGATGTCCGTCAACGACGACCAGGGGCTCGGCCAGCTCCCCGAGGTCCTGTCCTATTCGGTGGACGCGGTGAGCCCGATGGTCTACCCGTCGCACTACGGGCGCGGGTGGATGGGCCTCGACAACCCGAACGATCACCCCTACGACGTGGTCGCCGAGGCGATCACCTCCGGCATGTCGAAGCTCGAGGGCGGGGCGGTGCTGCGCCCCTGGCTGCAGGCCTTCTCCTGGACGGGCGAGGAGATCCTCGACTCCATCGCCGCCGCCGAGGACAACGGGCTCGGCTGGCTGCTCTGGAACTCGCTCAGCACGTTCGAAGAAGGGTCGCTTCCGCCGACCGGGTAGCCGGGCACCCGCTCAGCCGTCCCGCTCGTCCCGGAGTCGGCGGAGGCCGTCGACGATGAGGTCCAGCCCGAAACCGAACTCGGTCCCGAACTCGTACCCGTGTTCCATCGCGTAGGTGGTGGCGGCGGTCAGGTTGGGGTCGGCGTCGGCCATCTGCTGCAGCTGGTCCTCGCCGACCTCCTCGGCGAGGTGTGGCTGACCGGCTGCTGCGCTCGGCCGGCCGCTCGGGCGCGGGATCTCCCCTGGCTCCTGTGACGTCCTGACCACCCGGGTGCCTGGCGGGACGCCGGGCGGCCGGCTCGCGTACGATGGCGCCCGTGCAGGCGACCGTGGATCGTCCGATGGGCTTCGGGCCCTTTCCCAGACGGCTTCGGACGCCGC
>DATHYU010000151.1:0-2424 GCA_035458965.1 Acidimicrobiia bacterium
CGAACGACGTCGTTGCCGACCTTCGTGGGTGCCGCGAAAGCCGTGCCGTCGAGACGGGCGAGGAGCGCCTCGCCGACATCGGTTCGAGAGCGCGGGTCGGGTGGGGGTGCGGGGAACTCGATCTGGCTAGCGGCCGTGCGAACTATGGCGTCGACGAGGTCGGCCAGAACCGCCGGCGCGAACTTCTGCTTGTCCTGGTCGGTGTGGCCGACCATGACCGAGCCCGGCGTCGATTCGATCAGGCGGTTGAGTAGCTGGGCATCGAAAGATGCAGGTGCCCAGCGAACGTGGAAGAGCGACTTGCCGTCGTTGCGTCGGGCGCCGCTCTTGATCTGGTGGAGCTGGGGAACGACCTGGCCCTTGGTGGTCTGTGCCACTGCTGCGGAGGTGATCACACCCATCCAGACGACACTGGCGCCGATGCTGTCGTCCTGACGCATGGAGCCGAGCGGAACCAGCCAGCCGAGTGTCGACGCCAGGGGAGCGGATACCGCGGGCGCTTTCACGCCTCCGGGAAGCTCCAGGTCGTCTGTGGCGCTCCAGTCGATTGCGCCGCCGCCGTGGCGCGCCAGGTGTTCGAGGATCTGCTCGTGGGGCTCGGGTTCGCAGCCGTGGCCTCCGGCCCAGGCGAGGAGTCGCCCGTCGCTCCACGCGAGCTGTAGTTGCGGACGCCCCACGGTCACTGGCTCGGGTTGAGGTGCGGCGCGCCGTGGAGCGGGCTCGGGAGCCGGCCCGACCAGATCGCTGATTACCTCGTCGATGCGGTCGGCCTCGGCATCGAGGTCGTCGAGGACGACGCGGCGTTCAGGGCCGCGAAGCTCGCTGCGGGCCCGCTCTATGGCTTCCTCGGCCTCGTCGAGCAGGCGAAAGAGGCTCTCGATCCAAAGGGCGCGGTTCGCGGTCAGGAACTCGATGTCCTCCGTCGTCGCGCACTCGTCCAGGTGGCGTTGAACCAGGCGATCGATACTCGCCGGCGACAGGATCGTCGCTTCGGTGACGATGGCTACGGCAATCTCCTCGGGTCGGGCCCTGGGTATTCGACTTCCCAGGACGTCCCTCGCCCATCCGGGCGGGTCTCCGGTTCGGGCCACCACCGCGGCGGCCCCTCGCAGGGACAGTTGACGAGGCTGGCGGATTCGGGCCCCCGCTCTCGCCGCTCACTGTCCTCGCGTCCAGATGACTCCCAGTGTACGTCGCCCGGGCGCACAAACGCGACATCGACCGTCGGTGCGGGTATTGCGGGCTGGTAACGTCGCCGGGCAATGGATCCAGAGGGGCGCTTGGTGGTCGTGACTGGTGGAGGCTCCGGGATCGGCGAGTCCCTGGCCAGGAGCTTTCGCGCCGCCGGTGCCGCTCATGTCGTAGTGGCCGATCTCGACGGTGATCAGGCCGAGCGGGTCGCCGATGCCGTGGGTGGCACGGCCGTTGCCGTCGACGTCGCGGACGAGGCCGCGGTGCGGCAGCTCGTCGCCGCCGTCGAGGCGGAGTGGGGGCCCATCGGGGTCTTATGCTCGAACGCCGGTTTCCTGACCTACGGGGGCCTCGAAGCGCCCGACGAGAACCTCCAGGCCATGTGGGCGGTACACGTGATGGCGCACGTCTACGCGGCTCGGGCCGTCATTCCGTCGATGGTCGCGAACGGGGGCGGCTACCTCCTGAACACGGCCTCGGCGGCGGGGCTGTTGACCCAGATAGGAGCCATGTCGTACTCGGTGACGAAGGCCGCGGCGGTGGCTCTGGGGCAATGGCTGGCGGTCAGCCACCATCATCAGGGAATCCGGGTCTCGGTCCTGTGCCCCCAGGCGGTACGCACCAACCTGCGCATCAACAGCCCCGATGGGCTCGAAGGCGCCGACCTCGAGTGGTCCGAGCAGGGGGTGTCGGGCCGTGACGGGGTCCTGAGCCCCGACGAGGTCGCGGCCTGCTGCCTAGACGCGATGCGCGAGGAGCGCTTCCTGGTGCTCCCGCACCCCGAGGTGGCCGAGTACGTGGCTCGTCGGGGATCCGACATCGACCGCTGGCTGGCCGGAATGCGGCGGTTCCAGGAGGGGCTCCACCCCGAGGGCTCCATGCCTGGCGACGCTCTGCTGAGCGATGGCGGGAGCGCCTAGGTCTCGTGACTCGGCTTCGCCTGCTCGCGCAGGGTTCTTCTGGTCGGAGGTCGGTGCCGGTCGTCGTGGCAGCCACAGCGTTGGCGCTGTCGATCGTTGTCGCCGGCTGCGGCGGCACCAACCCGATTCTCAGTTCGGCGGCTTTGTCGCAACCGACCCCGACCCCGACCGCAGCGCCCACACCGACAGCCATGCCGAGCCCGGTGCGGGCGCCGACGCCGACGCCCTATCCGACGCCGACGGTGACCCCTGTGCCGTTCCCGCCGCCCGTTCTCGTGACCGACACCGGCATTCCCGTGGTGGTCCTCGGCGA
>DATHYU010000152.1:0-8273 GCA_035458965.1 Acidimicrobiia bacterium
GAGCTGTGCCTCGCTCCTCTGGACATCGGCGAGGAACTCCGGAACGCGCTCGATGCGTCCGACGGAGCCCCAGTCCCCGTTGCGCCGGCTCAGCACACGCTTGGGGGCGGCAGCCGGGTGGACGTCGACGAGCAGGCCTCCGTCGGAGAGCAGCTCGTGGATGTTGCGCAGGGCGTTCCCGACGCCCTCAGGTGGCAGTCATCACAACGACAGCGCGAGAACCACGGCGTCGACCGTCGACGGCCGTGGCTCCATCGTGCAGATGTCGGCGACCGAGAACTCGACGTTCGGCGATCGCACCGCGGATCGGGCCATCGCGACCGCTTCGGCATCGGTGTCGATCGAGACCACGCGCTCGGCGACCTCGGCGAGCATCGCGGTCATCCGGCCTTCGCCACCGCCGACCTCCAGGACGCGCAGTCCCGAGAGGTCGGCCATTCGGGCGATCACCTCCGGTTCTGCATTCGTGACATCGATTCGCATGTTCCTCCTGCTCCTGTCACCCGGACAGCCAGACGGCACCCTCGGTCACCCGGTCCATCCACCAGCCGAACTCGTCGCCGCCTCCCAGCGCCTTCTCCCACCCGAACTGCAGCATCGACCCGAGCAACGCCAGGGCGAGCTGTCGGTCCCACCATGGCTCGGTCGCGATTCCGTGACGTTCGAGCGCCTCCCGATACGCCGCAATCGTCGCCTCGTGGCCGAGCGGGTTGCGGGCGACGTTGATCGCCAGAGACCAGCTGAGATCGCTGCACGCCGGGCCCGAGCCCGGGAACGCCCAATCGAGCAGCACCGTGCGCCCGTCGGGAGCGGACCCGACGTTCGTCGCCTTCCAGTCCCCGTGCAGCAACGTGAGCGGTGTCTCACGAACGGCGTGAACGAACGGAGCGACATCCTCGAGGAGCGGCACGATCACCGCGGCCGCCCCGGGAGCCGCCGATGCGAGCCGATCCCACCCGTCGAGGACCAGCGGGGGGATCACGCCCTCGGGGTCGATCTCGAGCTCACGGCGAGCCATGGCCGGAGACAGGAAGAGATACCGGCGCTCGAGCGGCATCAGGCCGATGCCGTCGCGCCAGCCCCAGAACGTTGCATGCAACTCGGCCATCCGATCGAGGATCTGGAGCTGGAGATCCGCGTCGAGCATCGAGTCGCCGTCGGGAACCACCCACGCTGCGACATCGCGCATGAGCAGCGCACCGGTGACCCCCTCCTCGCCACGCGTGAGGGAGGCACCGATCGTGGCGTGGTCGATCGACGACGGGACGGCGTCCATGAGCCCCGATTCCCACGCCCGGATGTTCCAGCAGTCCGTGTCGCCGGCCACCCGCATGAGCCAGTCGTGAGCGGGATCGAACGTCTTGAGCACGACCGATTCACCGTCGAGGTCGAACCGCTGCAAACCGGCTCCGGAACGGGAGTCTCCGGCGTCGATCACACGCGCCGCAGAGGCGTCGCCGAGGAGGGCCGCCACCGACTCGTGCAGCGGACGCGGCTGCAGCCGAGGAACCATGGCCGAGACTCCCTCCCCGTGACCCGGCCCAGGCTATCGATCCGGCCCCGGGCCTGCTCTGACACGTGGCCGGAGGGCCACCGGAGCGAGACCTCGGGATCCGACCGTGAGCGGGCCGAGTTTCGGGGGATCAGAGAGCCGGGCACCCTGGCGTGGGGCCGTCGGTCAGATGCAGTGAGCGGTCGGCACACAGGTCGTCTCACCGCACGACCACGGAACCATCGCCTCCGGGGAGATGACGGCCTCGCCCTCGAATGGCTCGACCGGACGACCCGACCCGGGGCACGTGGCTAGCCTCGACAGGGCCGACCGGCTCAGAGGGAGGTGATGATGCGCAGGCGCTACGCACGGCTGACCTCCCCCCTCGTCCGCGACGGCGGGTCGCTCCGCAAGGCGACGTGGGACGAGGCGATCGCCCGGGCGGCGGCGGGGTTCTCCCACCACCGCGGCGACGCCTTCGGGATGTTCTCGTGCTCCAAGGCGACGAACGAGATGAACTACCTCGCCCAGAAGTTCGTCCGGGTCGTCCAGGAATCCAACAACATCGACAGCTGCAACCGCACCTGACACGCTCCTTCCGTCGCCGGTCTGGCGGCAGTGTTCGGAGCCGGAGGCGGCACCAGTTCGTACCGTGAGATCGAGGAGACCGATCTCGTGCTCCTCTGGGGGTCCAACGCGCGCGAGGCCCACCCGATCTTCTTCCACCATCTCCTGAAGGGTGTCAGGAGGGGCGCCCGGCTCGTCACCATCGACCCGCGCCGCACGACGTCGGCGCAGTGGGCGGACCTCTGGCTCGGCATCGACGTCGGCTCCGACATCGCGCTCGCGAACACGATGGGCCGGGAGATCATCCACGCCGGCCTCGTGAACCGGGATTTCGTCGACCGGGCCACGACCGGCTACGACGACTACGCCGCGTCCGTCGACGAGTGGACGCTGGAACACGGCGCCGCGGTCACCGGTGTGCCGGCCGAGGCGATCCGGGAGGTCGCCCACGCCTACGCCACCGCAGAGACCGCCCAGCTGTGCTGGACCCTGGGCATCACCGAGCACCACAACGCGACCGACAACGTCCTCGCGCTGATCAACCTCTCGCTGCTGACCGGGCACATCGGCCGATGGGGGTCCGGGCTCGTCCCGGTGCGTGGCCAGAACAACGTGCAGGGCGGCGGGGACATGGGGGCGCTACCGAACAAGCTCCCCGGGTTCCAGGACGTCGCCGATCACGACGCGCGGGCGCGCTTCGAGGAGGTCTGGGACGCCCCGATCCCACCGAAGCCGGGCAGGCACCTCACCCTCATGTACGAGGCCATGGAGGAGGGCGAACTGCGGGCCCTCTACGTCGTGGGCGAGAACCCGGTGCAGTCCGAAGCCGACAGCGGCCGGATCATCCGCATCATGGAGGGCCTCGACCACCTCGTCGTGCAGGACCTGTTCCTGACGGCCACGGCCGAACTCGCCGAGGTCGTCCTCCCGGCGGCGGGCTGGGGCGAAGCCGAGGGGACCTTCACCTCGTCGGAGCGGCGGGTGCAGCGGGTGCGCGCCGCCCTCGAGCCGCCGGGCGACGCCCGCGACGACATGTCGATCATCACCGACCTCGCCCGTGCCCTCGGCCACGACTGGCCGGATCCGGACGCCGAGGCGGTCTGGGACGAGCTTCGCCGCCTGTCGCCGCTTCATCGCGGGATGCGGTACGACCGGCTGGACGCCCTCGGCGGCATCCAGTGGCCGTGCCCCGACGAGGACCACCCGGGAACCCCCTTCCTCCACGGGCGGCTCTGGACCGACGACGTCGGGCGGCCGGCACCGTTCCACGCCGTCGAGCACGCTCCGCCGCGCGACGAGCTCACCGGCGACTACCCGATCCGGCTCACCACGGGGCGCCGCCTCGACTCCTACAACACGGGGGTCCAGACCGGCAGGTACGCGTCACCCCGCCGCATCGGCGCATCCATCGACGTCGCGGTCGCGGACGCCGACCGCCTCGACATCGAGGACGGCGACCGGGTGCGCGTGACCTCACGGCGCGGGTCGATCGTCGTGCCCGCCCGCCGGGCCGACGACCTCCGGCCGGGGCTCGCGTTCATGTCGATCCACTTCCCCGACGAGGCCGATGTCAATGCGCTCACGATCGACGCGTGGGATCCGAAGTCGGGGACCGCCGAGTTCAAGGCCACGGCCGTGCGCATCGAGCGGGAGCACGCCTGATGGACCTGCGGCTCCCGACCGCTCCTGCCACCGAAGCCGAGGAACGCGCGGTCGACGCCGTGCTCGGGCCACCGCCCGATGGGCCGGCAGGGACGGTGCTGCCGGCCCCCGACGGCCGCGTGGCCTACGGCGGTCACGCCGCCCGCCGGCAGCGGCATCTCCTCCTTCCCGGGCTCCTCGCGCTCCAGGACGCCTCAGGGTGGATCAGCCCGGGAGGCCTGGGGTACCTGTGCGAACGACTCACGGTGCCGCCGGCCGAGGCCTATGGCGTCGCCTCGTTCTATGCGCTGCTGAACGTCGAGGACCGGGGACCCGTCACGGTGCATGTATGCGACGACGTCGCGTGCGCGGGCGCCGGCGAGCGCCTGATCGACGAGCTCGCCGCCCGGCCGGATCTGCGGGTGGTGCGCAGCCCGTGCCTCGGCGCCTGTGACCGCGCTCCGGCCTGCGCCGTCCAGCGTGCCGGGTCGCGGCTCGGCGCGGCGGCACCGGCCACGGCCGCCCTCGAGCCGACCGCTCCGCACGTCGAGGTGCACCAGGACCGCGATCGTCTCCGGCTCCTGAAGCGGGTCGACCTCGCGGATCCCGGCGACCTCGACGACTACGTCGCCCACGACGGCGGAGATGCGCTGACCCGGGCCGTGGCGCTCGGCCCCGAGGGCGTGCTCGAGGAGCTCGAGCGCTCCGGTCTGCGGGGCCGCGGCGGCGCGGCCTTCCCCATCGGCCGCAAGTGGCGCGCCGTTCGCGACGAGCCCGGTCCGCGCCACATCGTCGCCAACGGCGACGAATCGGAGCCCGGCACCTTCAAGGACCGCCTCCTCATGGAGGGCGATCCCTTTGCGATCGTCGAGGCGCTGGCCATCGGAGCGCTCGTGGTCGGCGCCGACCGGGGATGGATCTACGTCCGGGGCGAGTACCCCGACTCCGTCGGCCGCCTCGAGCACGCGGTCGACACCGCGGCGCGGGCCGGATGGCTCGACCACGTGGAGGTCACCGTCAGGACCGGCGCCGGCGCCTACATCTGCGGGGAGGAGACGGCCCTCTTCCGGTCCATCGAGGGACACCGGGGCGAACCGGCGCAGAAGCCCCCGTACCCGAACGAGGCCGGGCTGTTCGGCAGGCCGACCGCCGTCAACAACATCGAGACGCTCGCCGCCGTGTTGGACGTGCTCACCACCGGGGGCGACGCGTACGCCGGAATGGGCACCGGCCGGTCCACCGGCACCAAGCTGTTCTCCGTCTCCGGGGCCGTCGCCGACCCGGGCGTCTACGAGGTCCCGATGGGAACGCCGCTCGGCGATCTCCTCTCGGAGGCGGGCGGGGTCTCCGGGAGCAGTCGGATCGGCGCCGTGCTGCTCGGGGGAGCGGCCGGGGTGTTCGCCGGGCCGGCGGACCTCGATGTGCCGCTGTCCTTCGAGGCGGCAGCCGAGCGGGGGCTGACGCTCGGGTCGGGGGCGGTGGTCGTCTTCGACGACGCCACCGACTTCGGGCCGGTCGTCCGCCGCATCGCCCGGTTCTTCGCCGAGGAGTCCTGCGGGCAGTGCGTCCCCTGCCGGATCGGCACGGTCCGTCAGCACGAGGCCCTGGTCCGGCTCGGGTCGGGACGGACGCTCGGCACGGTCGACGACGAGCGGCATCGACTGGCCGACCTGGACGCCGTGATGACCGACGCCTCGATCTGCGGGCTCGGACGGACGGCGGCTTCGGCGGTCCGCTCGGCGCTACGCCTGGGCCTGCGGGGGGTGGTCGCATGATCGACCTCACCGTCGACGGCCGCCGTGTCGAGGTCCCCGACGGCTCCACCCTCCTGGACGCCTGCCGATCGGCCGGCTCGGAGGTGCCGACCCTCTGCGCGCTCTCCACGCTCGCGCCGGCCAACGCCTGCCGGGCGTGCGTCGTCGAGGCCGGGCCCGGTGCCCTCGTGCCGGCGTGCTCGCGCATCGCAGAGCCCGGCATGGAGGTCCGCACCGACTCGGACCGGGTGCGCCGGAGCCGCCGCCTCGTGTTCGAGCTCCTCGCCTCGGCAGTCGAGCTCGATCGCTCGCCCGAGATCGCACAGGCCATCGAGGCGGTGGGCGCCGACGGAAGCCGCTTCGGCGGCCCGGCGGCGGCCACGGAGCGAGCGCTTCCGACACCCGGGCATCGGCCGGCGCCCGACCCGTCGGTCGCGGCATCGGTCGCCGAGCCTCCCAAGGTCGAGGACGACCTGTACGTCCGGGACTACGCCCGATGCATCCTCTGCTACCGCTGCGTCGACGCCTGCGGCGACCAGCACCAGAACACCTTTGCGATCACGATGGCGGGCCGCGGCTTCGACACCGTCGTCGCCACCGAGTACGACGTGGCCCTTCCGGAATCTGCCTGCGTGTACTGCGGGAACTGCATCGCCGTCTGCCCGACGGGAGCGCTCATGGGGCGGGTCGAGTACGACATGCGGCAGGCCGGGAGCTGGGATCCATCGGGCCAGGACGTCACCCGCACGATCTGCCCGTACTGTGGGGTCGGCTGCAGCCTCGACGTGCGCACTCAGGACGGAAGGATCGTCGACGTGACCTCACCCCTCGACCACGACGTCACCCTGGGGAACCTCTGTGTGAAGGGCCGCTTCGGCTGGCGGTTCGTCCACGCGGAATGAGCGACCCGGCCGTCACCCGCCGGTCCGCCGTGCGAGGCGGGGATCGATTCGACGACGCCGTGGTCGTCGAGGAGCCCATCGAGATGCGGCTCGGCGGCGTCGCCCTCGCCGTCGTCATGCGCACGCCAGGACACGACGACGACCTCGTACGGGGATTCGCGCTCACCGAGGGCATCGCTCTCCGACCTGCCGAGATCGACCACATCGACGACCTCGGCGACGGTCGCTACGAGCTCGTGCTCGCCGCGGGGGTGATCGTCGACCCCGAGCGCTTCCGGCGCAACCTGTATGCGACGTCGTCGTGCGGCGTGTGCGGGAAGGCCTCGATCGACGCCGTTCGCGTTGCGGCTCGCCGGGCTGCGCCGGGACCCTCGGTCGGTCCGGCCGTGCTCGCCACCTGCATCGAGGCCCTCGAAGGAGCCCAGCCGGCGTTCACCCTCACCGGCGGCCTCCATGCGGCCGGGGCCTTCGACGCCACGGGAACGCTCGTCACGGCCCGCGAGGACGTTGGCCGCCACAACGCCGTGGACAAGGTCGTCGGCGCCCTCGCGGCCGAGGCGTGGCCGATCGCCCCGCCGATCCTCGCGGTGTCGGGTCGGGTGTCCTTCGAGATCGTGCAGAAGGCCGCGGTTGCCGGCTTCCGCATCGTGGCAGGCGTCTCCGCCGTGTCCTCGCTGGCGGTGGACCTGGCCGAGGAGCTCGGCCTGAGCCTCGCCGGGTTCACGAGGGACGGCGGATGCACCGTCTACGTCGACGACGGACGCCTCGGCGGCACACCCCACACCTCCGGGTGACCATCGGACGCCGCGTCGTGCGGACCGGTGTTGCGAACCCCCGGCGATCCGGAGGCGATCGTCCCGACTCGACGCCGTCGGGAAGCCGCAGGCGGGCGGCGACGGCGGCCACCGGAGCCAAGTCGGGCGTCCATCGCCGCAGGGCTTCGACGTGGAAGCACGCCGGCTCGACGGTGTTCTCCACGATCCGCCCGCGCCGGGTGACGGTGAGGCCCTCGATGGCTCCGAGCCGGTCGTCGGCGGCCGAGCCACCTCCGGCGTCGATCAGGCGTCGCCGAGGATCCGATCGAGCGTCCCTGTGAGCGACGCATCGGTCACCGGTCCGGCGATCTTCGCCGCGATGACGCCGTCGCGGTCGATGAAGAACGTCTCGGGAACCCCGAAGACGCCGAACTCGACGGCGGCGCCGGAGTCCGGGTCGAGCACGTAGACGTAGTCCTCGCCCCACCCGAGCTCGTCGAGGAAGGCGCGCGCGGCGGTCTCCGAATCCTGATGCACGACGCCGACGAACCGGACGCCGCGATCCCGATACGCCCGGTTGGCGGCGGTGAGATACCCGTGCTCGGCCCGGCACGGGACACACCACGACGCCCAGAAGTTGACGACGACGACCTGGCCCTGGAACTCGTCGAGCCGGAACGTCTCCCCGCCATCGAGCCGCTGCAACTCGAGGGGGGCCGCTTCCGCGCCGATCAGCGGCGAATCGACGATGCGGGGATCCGAGCCGAACCGCGTGGCGAACATCGCGATCATGACGGTGGCCAGCACGGCGGTCGCCGACCAGATGAGAACGGGGCGGAGCCGGGTCCTCGGCTCGGACTGCTCGGTGCTCACGGCGCCTCCGCCACTCCGCGGGCCGACTCCAGCGTCCGCTCGACCTCGGCGCGGAGATCCGGCGCCAGATCGGGGAACGCCAGGACGTCCTCGAGCAGCGGGATGGAGCCCGCCGCATCCTCGAAGCCGATGAACCGCACGTACCCGAGGAACAGCTTGCCCTCGACGTTGCCCGGATCGACATCCAGGCTCCGTCGGAGGTACTCGTCGGCGGCATCGAACTGGCTGGTGATGAACGCCATCCACCCGACACGCCCCAGGGCGACACTCTCCTCCGTGGCGGTCGGCT
>DATHYU010000153.1:0-2480 GCA_035458965.1 Acidimicrobiia bacterium
GCACGGCGAATCAGCACTGGTGGCCGAACCAGCTGAACCTGCGGATCCTGCGCCAGAACCACCCGGGTGCCGACCCGATGGGCGACGACTTCGACTACAAGGCCGAATTCGAGAGCCTCGACTTCGAGGAACTCGCCCGCGACGTCGATACGCTGATGACCGACTCCCAGGACTGGTGGCCGGCCGACTACGGCCACTACGGCCCCTTCTTCATCCGGATGACCTGGCATGCCGCCGGCACCTACCGGACCCTCGACGGCCGGGGCGGCGGCGGCACCGGCGCCCAGCGCTTCGCTCCGCTCAACAGCTGGCCCGACAACGCCAACCTCGACAAGGCCCGCCGGCTGCTGTGGCCCATCAAACAGAAGTACGGCCGGAAGATCTCGTGGGCCGACCTCATCATCTTCGTGGGCAACCGGGCCATGGACACGATGGGCTTCACCACCTTCGGCTTCGGCGGCGGCCGCGAGGACATCTACGCACCCGAGGAGGACATCTACTGGGGCCCCGAGCGGGAGTGGCTGGGCGACGAGCGCTACAGCGGCGACCGCGAGCTCGCCGACCCGCTCGGCGCGGTGCAGATGGGCCTCATCTACGTGAACCCGGAAGGACCGAACGGCAAACCCGACCCGCTGGCGGCCGCCCGTGACATCCGTGAGACGTTCGGCCGCATGGCGATGAACGACGAGGAGACCGTGGCCCTCATCGCCGGCGGGCACACCTTCGGCAAGACCCACGGCGCTGCGAACCCCGACGAGCACGTCGGCCCGGAGCCCGAGGGCGCCGACCTTGCCGAGCAGGGCTTCGGCTGGACCAACTCTTTCGGAAGCGGCAAGGGTGACGACACGATCACCAGCGGCCTCGAGGGGGCGTGGACGCCCAACCCGATCCGCTGGGACAACGACTATTTCCGGCTCCTGTTCACCTATGAGTGGGAGCTGACGTCGAGCCCGGCCGGGGCCAACCAGTGGACGCCCAAGGACATCGCGGACGAGGACCTCGTCCCGATGGCGCACGACCCGTCGAGGAAGGTGCCGCCGATGATGGCGACCACCGACCTCTCGATGGTGATGGACCCGGCCTACAGGTCGATCTCGAAGCGGTTCTACGAGAACCCCGACGAGTTCGCCGATGCGTTCGCCAGGGCCTGGTTCAAGCTGCTCCATCGCGACATGGGACCGAAGGCCCGCTATCTCGGGCCCTGGGTGCCCGACGAGGACCTGGTCTGGCAGGACCCGGTGCCCGCCGTCGACCACGAACTGATCGACGACGCCGACGCCGCCGCCCTCAAGGCGGAGATCCTCGGATCGGGACTCTCGATCGCCCAGCTGGTGTCCACGGCCTGGGCCTCGGCGTCGACGTACCGCGACACCGACAAGCGCGGCGGTGCCAACGGCGCGCGGATCCGTCTCTCTCCGCAGGCGGATTGGGACGTGAACGTCTCCTCGGGCGTCTCACAGGTGCTCGGGGTCCTCGAGGGCATCCGGCAGGGCTTCGACGACGGGCGGACCGACGGCAAGCAGGTCTCGCTCGCGGACCTCATCGTGCTCGGTGGCGGTGCAGCCGTCGAGGAGGCCGCCAGGAAGGCGGGCCACGACATGGCCGTCCGCTTCACGCCCGGCCGCACGGACGCCTCGCAGGACCAGACCGACGTCGAGTCGTTCGCGGTGCTGGAGCCTGGAGCCGACGGCTTCCGGAACTACCTCCAGAAGGGGTCACCGCTCCCGGCGGAGCACATGCTCCTGGACAAGGCGTTCATGCTGCGGCTGTCGGCGCCCGAGATGACCGCCCTCGTGGGCGGCCTCCGGGTGCTCGACACGAACGTCGGCGGCGCGAAGCACGGTGTCTTCACCGACCGTCCGGGCACCCTGACGAACGACTTCTTCGTCAACCTGCTGGACGTCTCCACGGAGTGGGCGCCCGCCTCGGATGCCCAGGACGCCTTCGAGGGCCGCGACCGGGCGACCGGCGAGGTCCGCTGGACCGGCACGCGGGTCGACCTCGCCTTCGGATCGAACTCCGAGCTGCGGGCGCTCGCCGAGGTCTACGGAGCCGACGACGCCGGCCGGAAGTTCGTCGAGGACTTCGCCGCGGCGTGGACGAAGGTCATGGAGCTCGACCGCTTCGACCTGGGATGAGCTGAACGACGAGGTGCCGAAGGGGGCGGCGGGCCCGCCTCCTCCGGCCGCCTCCGACACCCGGGCCGGGTGGACGCCCGACGGCCCGACGCGCGGCCGGTCCGGTGGATCGATCCGGCCGCGTCACTCGACGCCGCGGACCCGGGCGAGCTGCGAGCGGCTAGAGGATCTCGATGGTTCCGGCGCCGCCGTCGATCGTCACCCGCTGGCCGTCCGCGAGCAGCGACGTCGCTCCCGCCACGCCGAGAACCGCAGGCAGACCGTATTCGCGGGCGAGGGTGCCCGGGTGGGACAGCGGTCCACCCTGCTCCGTGATGAGCCCGGAGATGACCGGGAAGATCG
>DATHYU010000154.1:0-2017 GCA_035458965.1 Acidimicrobiia bacterium
ATCTTCTTCGCCGGTCTCGAGATCGTGGAACACCAGCCACACACCATCTACTTCAGCCGATACCCGGAGGGGCGGGAGGCCACCATGGGATGGCCCAAGCCCGACGTGATCTTCAGGAACAACACCGAGAACGCCGTTCTCATCGACACGTCGCACACGGGAACCTCGATCACCGTGTCCATCTACGGCGACAACGGGGACCTCAACGTGCGGGCAGGGCTCTCCGACCGGTTCCGGTACACGGGCCCGATCGCGAAGTACGAGCGGAACCCGAAGCTCGAGCCGGGGACCCAGGTCGTCGTGAAGCAGGGCAGCGGCGGGTGGTCGGTGATCGTCACGCGCACGATCAGCGATACGCAGGGTGAGGTCATCTCCGAGGAGGAGTGGTCCTGGTCCTACCTCGGGGCGTTCCGGGTCATCGAATACAACTGATCGGCCATCGACCCGACGGTGGCCGGCGACGTGACCTCCAGGTAGCCGCACGGGCACACGTCGATGCACTTGCCGCAGTCGCGGCACGCCTCGAGGGACAGGGTGAAATGGTTGCCCGGCGACGGCACCTCGACGGGCGTGAACGACGGTGCCGTGCAGTACATGAAGCAGTGGCGGCATCCGAAGCACAGGCCGCACGAGAAGCAGCGTTCGACCTCGGCGAGGAACTCGCTCTCGGCCAGCCCGAGGCTGACCTCCAGGTCCGGGTCGGCGAGGGCGTCCTCGACGGCAACGTGCTCCCGCACCGCCTGCGGAGAGGGCTCGTAGAAGTCGGGCTTCACGGCGCCCGACCGGATCGGCTCGGTCCGATCGTCGACCGGGAGCGGCAGTCCGCGAAGCCGGGCGTGGGCCGCCTCGGCTGCGCTGCGGCCATGGGCGATGGCGATGCCCGCCAAGCCGGGACCGGCGGCGTCGCCGCCGACCCACAGGCCGGGCTCCGGCTCACTCAGACCGCGCAACTCCGACCACTCGGCACCGTGGAACCCGTCCCAGTCGGGGTGCTGGGAGACGGCGGCGATGACCGTGTCGATCGGCATCTCGAACTCCGAACCCTCGATGGGGAGGGGCCGTCGCCGACCGGACGCATCCGGCTCGCCGAGCTCCATGCGCTGGAGCAGCAGGTGTGCGATCTCCTCGCCGCTTCTGCGAACCTCGATCGGTGCCACGAGGAACTCGATCTCGATGCCCTCGGCAAGGGCGTCGTCGATCTCCTCGGACACCGCCGGCATCTCGGCACGGGTCCGCCGGTAGAGCATCGTGACGGCCGCCCCGGTGCGCCGGGCCGTCCGGGCCGCGTCGACGGCCGTGTTCCCGCCGCCCACCACGGCGACACGGCGGCCGAGGTCGATCCTCTCGCCCTGGTTGACCCGGCCGAGGTACTCGACACCCGACCAGACGCCGGGGCCGTCGTCGCCGGGCACTCCGAGGCCGCGTCCCCGCTGGGCGCCGATCGCCACGTACACGAGGTCGTGCTCGTCCCGCAGGTCCTCGAGCGCCACCTCCTCGCCGATGCCCACGCCGAGGCGGAACTCGACGCCCAGATCGGCGATGCGCGCGACCTCCGCGTCGAGGATGTCGGGCGGCAGGCGGTAGTCGGGAACGCCGTAGCGCAGCATGCCACCGGCATCGGGGTGACGGTCGTACACCACGACCGGGTAGCCGCGCCGAGCCATCTGGTACGCGAAGGAGAGGCCGGAGGGCCCTGCGCCGATGACCGCGACGGATTCGCTCTTGCGGTCCTCCTCCACGATCGGGAGCCGCAGGTCCTGGTCGATGCCCCAATCGCCGAGGTAGCGCTCGAGCGCGTTGATGGCGACCGGTGCGTCGAGGTCGTTGCGATTGCACCCGGTCTGGCACGGGTGCGGGCAGATCCGGCCCAACACGGCGGGGAAGGGGTTGATCGCCGTGAGCTGTTCCCAGGCCGTCCGGAAGGCGATCGGGTCGTCGAAACCGAGCTTCTCGCGCTGTGCCACGACGCCGATCCAGCCGCGCGGGTCGCCGCCGGTGAGGCACCCGGCCTGACACG
>DATHYU010000155.1:0-3400 GCA_035458965.1 Acidimicrobiia bacterium
AAGGCCTCAGCGAGCGGGGCGACCCCGTCGGCGGCGAGGGTCACGGGTTCGAGGGCGGCCATCACGTCCTCGGCCACCACCTCGTCGACGGCGAATGCATCGAGCGCGGCATCGAGTCGCGGGAGGTGGGGAGCAAGCGTCGACCCGAGATCCACGACGACCGAATCACCGGGCTCGCTCAGGGCGGCGCCGACGAGGACCCCCACGACATCGGACAGCGCCGACCGCGACGCCGGATCCCCCAGCACCGCGCGGACGGCCGGCTCGACGTCGGCAGGAAGCCGATCGGCCTGGGCGGAGACCTCGGCGACGATCCAGTCGACGACGCGGTCGCTGACCGCGACGGCCTCCACGGCCTCGGCCGCCACCTCCTCGACGATCGGCCGATCCACGGCGGCGGCGCGGCCCCAGAGACCGACCAGCATCACGGTGACGGCGATCCCGTACGCCCACGACACGAAGCCGTGGGCGAATCGGCGGGTGGCACGGAGGCCCCGCCTCGTGACCGAGGGGTCGGTGGACATGGGACATGAGACGTCGCAGGGGCACGTGGGGTTCCCGTGCACGCGCCCGACCGCGGCGCATAGTGTGTGAGCGTCACAGCCAGGAGGTTCGGATTGATCGTCGGCGTGCCCACCGAGATCAAGACGGAGGAGTACCGGGTGGCGATCACGCCGGGAGGCGTGCGGGAACTGGCCGCCCACGGCCACCGCGTCCTCGTACAGCGAGGAGCCGGGGAGGGCTCCTCCATCGAAGACGAGGACTACGTCGCCGTCGGCGCCGAGATCGTTCCCGACGCCGCAGAGGTCTTCGGCGCCGCGGATCTCATCGTCAAGGTCAAGGAGCCGCAGCCGTCCGAGATGGCGATGCTCGAGCCGCGGCACGTGCTGTTCACCTACCTGCACCTCGCCGCCTACCCGGACGAGGTGAAGGGACTCATCGCCTCGGGTGCGACCGCCATCGCGTACGAGACCGTCGAGATGCCCGACGGAGCGCTCCCGATGCTCGCCCCCATGTCGGAGATCGCCGGACGCATGGCGGCGCAGGCAGGAGCGCACTACCTCGAGCGCCCCAAGGGCGGCCGCGGCGTGCTCCTCGGCGGCGTCCCCGGCGTTCGACCGGCGCGCGTGACCGTTCTGGGGGCAGGGATGGCCGGATCGAATGCTGCGGTCATCGCTGCCGGCATGGGCGCCGAGGTGGTCGTGCTGGACCTTCGGCCCGACCGGCTCCGCCATCTCGATGAGATCCACTGGGGACGAATCTCGACGGTCGCCTCGTCGATGCACACCGTCGAGGAGTACGTCGCCACCGCCGACCTGGTGGTCGGAGCCGTGCTGGTCCCGGGCGCCCGTGCGCCGGTCGTCGTGACCGAGGAACTCGTGGGCCAGATGAAGGCCGGAAGTGTCCTCGTCGACATCTCTATCGACCAGGGGGGCTGCATCGCGACCGCACGCGAAACCACCCACGCCGACCCCGTCTACGAGGAGCACGGCGTCGTCCACTACGCCGTCGGGAACATCCCGGGGGCGGTTCCGAACACCGCGACCTATGCGCTCACCAACGTCACGATGCCGTATCTCGTGGCCATCGCCGACGGCCTGCCCGACGCGATCGCCCGTCGCCCCGAGCTCCGCGGGGGCATCAACGTCGCCGGGGGCCGGGTGACGCACGAGGCGGTGGCGGCGGCCGTCGACGCGGCGTATACCGATCCGATGGAGGCCCTCGGGCTCGCGTGAGCAGAGTTCAGATGCGTTGCCGGCTGCCGGCTGTCACCCCATCAGGACCCGCACGAGGGCGTCCTGGATACCCCCGAGGTAGCTGACGAGGAGCAATTCCGGCGGCTGGCCCGGACCGACCCCTGCCTCCCAACCGTCCTCGGTGATGCCGATACGGGCCGCCAACGCGAGCCGGGCGTCCCCGATCACGCGCATCCACGCCTCGGCTTCGTCGTCGGTGATCACGAGGGAGTCGACAGTCCGCAGGAACGCCTCACGATCCGATCGGCGCGCCTCGTCGAGGTCGGCGGCCGTCAGGTCGCGGAACTGCCGCGACGCGTCCGCGTCGTCGGGTCGGGCGTCGTACGTGAGCCGGGCGGAAGCGGGATCGCCGTCATCGGCCCCCACACCGTCGACGACGTCGCGGGCGAGGCGGACGACACGGCGCTCCTGCTCGTCGAGGCGCACGGCGATGCCGTCCCGGGTGCGGCGGAAGGGACGTCTCACGGCTGCTCGATGGTGGCCCACAGGCCGTGGTGATGGAGCCGGTGGCAGTCGAGCTCGGCCTTCTCGAGCTGTCCGCTCGACACCACCGACCGTCCGTCGTGATGGACCTCGAGCATGAGCCGGGTCGCCTTCGCCTCGTCGTATCCGAACAGCTTGCGGAACACCCATACGACGTAGCTCATCAGGTTGACCGGGTCGTTCCACACCACCACGTTCCACGGCTTCTCGGTCGCGTGGGCCTCGTCCGTCTCGGGGAGATCGACGCGATCGGGAGCGACGGTGGGCATCAATGCTGCTGCTGACGGGCCTGCGACTCGAGCCGCTGGGCGTTGAGCCAATCCTCGAAATCCTGGCGGGACACGCGCCACTCGCGGCCCATCTTCACGGCCGGGAGCTCACCCGACCGCAGCACCCGGGTGACGACGAAGGTCGACACGTCCATGTACTCGCAGAGGTCGGCCACGGAGAGCCACTGCTTGTCGACATCGACGGTGATGCGCTGCACGACACCAGGGTATGAACCGGTCGCGAAGCGGGCAAGAGCGCCGGGCCGCCACCCCGACCCTCGCTACCCTCCGTTCATGGCGCAGAAACCGAAGAAGCGGCGTCGGAGCCGCAACGACCCGCAGCGCAAGCAGGCCCAGCATCAGCGCGAGGAAGCCCGGCGGCGGCTCGCCGAGGAGCGCCGCGCCCAGGCCGAGGCCGAGGCGCAGAAGGCCAAGCGGATGGCCCTCGTCCGTCGGCTCGGGCTGCCCGCCTTCGCCGGCATCGCGGTCTTCGCCGTCGCCCTCGTCCTGTTCCGCCCGGCCCGGGAGCTCCCGGGGGTCCAGAGGCCCGTCGAGATCGAGGCGCAAGAGCTCGCCGCCGGCGCCACCTACGACTACGGCTCGGACACCCCCACCAGCGGTCCATACCTTCCCGGCGACCCGACCTGCGGGATGTACGCCACCCAGGTCACACCCGAGGACGCGGTGACCGCCCTCTATCACGGCGGTGTGGTGCTCTGGTACAGCCCGGAGCTGGGAGCCGAGGAGGTGATCGAACTCGCCGCACTCGCCGGGGAGTACCCCGCCGAGGTCCTCCTGAGCCGCAACGCGGCGATCGACGAGCCGATCATCGCCACGGCCTGGGGACGGCTGCGCGGCTACGACGGTCCCGGCGACGACGTCAAGGAGTTC
>DATHYU010000156.1:0-4581 GCA_035458965.1 Acidimicrobiia bacterium
AGATAGCCGAACATCGCGGCGATACCGGCCGGCACCGATCGCGTCGGTACCACGTGCACGCGCTTGGTCGACAGGGCATCGAGCTGTTCGGCCACCGCGATGATGTTCTTGTTGTTCGGCAGCACGACCACGTCGGCCGCCGGCACGTCCTCGACGACGTCGAGCAGGTCGCGGACCGAGGGGTTCATCGTCTGACCGCCCCGAACGAGGCCCTGGGCGCCCGCATCCCGGAAGAGATCACCGACGCCGGCGCCGACGGCGACGGCCACCACGCCGATCGGGGCCGTCGCGAACGCCGGGAGCGGCTCGAAGGCGTCCGGCGACCGGCGGTGGAGCGCCGCGTCGGCGGCCTGCTCGAGCAGGTCGGTGACCTCGATGCGCGAGGGCCGCCCCAGGGCCACGCCGGCCTCGATCGACGCCCCGATGTGGTCGGAGTGGATGTGGCAGTTCCAGGTCCCGTCGCCGCCGACCACCACGATCGAGTCGCCGAGATCGGCCCACGCCTCGCGCAGCCGGTCTCCGGCGTCGGCGTCGTCGGACGTCAGCAGGAACATGACCTCGTAGCGGAGATCGGCGATCGAGTGATCGACGGCGCCCGCGGCGACCGCACCGGCCCCCGCGGCCACCGCCAGCACCTCGGGAGCGATGACCTCCTCCCCCGTGACCTCTTCGAGGAAGGCGGCGAGGAGCAGGAGGAAGCCGGCGCCGCCGGCGTCGACGACCCCGGCCTGCTTGAGGACCGGGAGCAGCTCGGGCGTCCGCCGCAACGCGTCCTCGGCCCGGTCGTACACCCCCCGGAGGAACCCGCCGAGGTCCGAGCCGGGAGGCGTCCCGGTGTCGCTCGCCGCCTCGGCCGCCTCGCGGAGCACGGTCAGGATCGTGCCCTCGACCGGCGTGCCCACCGCCCGGTAGGCCGCCTCCGATGCCCCGTCGAGGGCGATGACGAGCTGGTCGATCCCGACGGAGGCCTGATCGCCGAATGCGTCGGCGAGGCCCCTGAGGATCTGCGAGAGGATGATGCCGCTGTTGCCCTGGGCCCCCATGAGCGACCCTTGGGCCAGGGCCGCCGCGAACTCGGCCATGGTGACGGTCCCCTCGACCTCGGCGACCACCGACTCGACGGTCAGCGTCATGTTCGTTCCGGTGTCCCCGTCGGGGACCGGGTAGACGTTGAGGCGGTTGAGCGCGTCGCGGTGCTGCCGCAGCTGCCGCAGGTAGCGCTGCATGACCTGTCTGAGGTGATCCGGCTGGAGCCGACCGGTCGACGTCACGGCGACGCGGAGTATACGGAGGGCAGCCGGGTGGCGGTCTCGCACACCGTCGTGGGACTGGTATCCTCCCGGCGTTCCCGAGGAGGTCGCCTCCGTGTCCTACGTCTGCGAAATCTGTGGCAAGCGTCCGTGGGTGGGGAAGCAGGTCAGCTTCTCCCACAAGCGGTCGAGCAAGCGGTGGCTCCCCAACATCCAGCGGGTGCGCATCAAGCACGGCTCGAACTCGCGTCGCGCCCGCGTCTGCACGTCCTGCCTGAAGGCCGGCAAGGTCGAAAAGGTCTGACCACCCCGGCTCGTGCCTACACTCGCCCCTCGATCGTGAAGGAGGAACGGTGCAGGGAGTCGTGAAGGTCTACGACCCGAAGACCGGCGTCGGCGTCGTCGTGCGCGACGACGACCACTCCTCCGTCTACCTGCGCCCGGGATCCCTCCGCGGGTCGATCTTCCGCACCCTCCGTCAGGGCCAGCGCATCGTCTTCGAGGTCGAGGAAGAGGGCGACCGCCCGTTCGCCCACACCGTGCGCATCGGCTCGGACGGGTACTAGGGCCCCGGGGGCGCCGCCGGCCGCGGGCAGCCCGGCTCAGAGCTTCGTGATCGCGTCGCCGGGGCGGACCGCGCCCGCCTCGATGACCCTCGCATTCAGGCCGCGCAGGCGGAGGCGGCGTCCGTCGTCGGTCTTCGTCCAACGGAGCGCCGCGAGGCCGAATCGGTCCGTGAACTTCTGGCAGCCGGTGTGGGGCGTCGCCGAGACCTCGATCACCGCCTCACCCACCCGCAGGCGCGTGCCGGCCGGGAGGTTGACCTCGCCGAGGTCGAGGTCGACGTAGAGCTGGTCGCCGGCCAGCGGCCGGCGACCGGGTTCACCGGCGACGAGGTCGACCACCCGGCTGTTCATCACGGTCAGCTGCGCCTCCGGATCGGGAGCGACGCCCGGGTTCCTCCGCTCCCTGCGCGCCAGCCAATCGTCTCCCTCCAGGCCCAGGGCCGGATCGAGCATCGCCTCCTCGAGCACCTCGCGCTCGCCCTCGGCGGGGCGCCTCACGACGAGAACGACGCGGCCCTCGTTCGAGGGTGATGCAAGGACGTGGGCGGTACCGGCCGCGAGTTCACCGGACGTCGCATGGCTCACGACCACTCCTCCTCGGTGCCCACCGCCGCCCGATGGTCCGCCCACAGCGCGTCGAGGGCCATGGCGACCCCCTCGGCGTGGTGGAGTGCCCGGACCGAACCGAACGTGTCGAACCCGTGCGTCGCCCAGGGGATCTCGACGTGGCCGACCGCCGGGCCGCCGACCCTCCGGAGCTCGGCGACGAGACGGCGGGAGTCCTCGGGGAACACCAGCGTGTCGGCGCCACCGTGGACGACGAGGAACGGAGGCCGATCGGGCGTGGCCATGTCCACCGGGGAGCCGAGGGCCCAACGGTCGGGATCGTCCGTCGGATGCGACTTCATCACCGCGAACACCAGATAGGGCCACTTCGGGGCGCGGCCCGTGGCATCGAGCAGGTCGTGGACGCCGTAGACGGGCACGCACGCCTGGACCGAGGTGTCCGCCGCCTCGAAACCCGGCTGGAAGGCCGGATCGTTGCCGGTGAGGGCGGCGAGGGCGGCGAGATGGCCTCCCGCCGAGCCTCCCGTGATGGCGACGAACGACGGGTCGGCACCGAGGTCGACCGCATGGCGACGGATCCAGCCGATCGCCCGCTTCACGTCGACGAGGTGGTCGGGGAACGTCGCTGCCGGGCTGAGCCGGTACGTCGCCTCGGCGACGATCCACCCGGCCTGGGCCATCCGGTGCAGCAGCGGCCGTCCCTGACGATTCAGCCGCCCTCCCGTCCATCCGCCGCCGTGGACCTGGAGGAGCACCGGGGCCGGCCCGGCGCCGCCGGGGCCGGCGATCACGTCGATGAGGTGACGGGCATCGGGGCCGTAGCGGACCGACGGCTGCCGCACGACGCCGAGGGGAGCCCTGGGTCGGGGATCGATCACCCGACGCAGGGGGATCGCCGGAAGCACCACCGGCTCACCGAGCAGCTCTGCGACGCCGGCCGCGATGGCAGGCCGGGCCATCGCGGTCCTCCGCTGGACGACGACGAGGCCCGCCGCCGAGGCGACGAGCACGGCGAGGGCGGCTCCACCGAGCCAACCGGCCGTCCAGCCGAGCCAGCGGGCGGCGAGCGCGAGGACGACGTGGCCGGCAAAGAGGACGACGGTGAGCTCCCCCGCAGCGAGCGCAAGGAGCCACGGCGCGCCCGACCCGTCGGCGGCGGGGCGGTGGAGACCGGTGAGGGTGAGGCCGAACGCCACGAGCGCAAGGACGAGCAGAACGAAGGACACGATGGCAGCAGTATGCCTCCGCGCCGGGCCATAGGGGCGGAGACTCCCCGCATCGCAGGTACATTCCCCAGGGCACAGACAAAGGACGCCACGGTGGATCTGAGCAACATCGGGCTCGCGAACGTCGGGACCTTCCAGGGCGATCCCGCGGCCCGCAGCGCGCTCTCCCCGATCGTCGGGCTCACGCCCGCCGACGCGGAGCTCCCGTTCGGGTCGGGCTCCGCGTCCGAGGTCGCCGACGGGTCGGTCGGGAGATGAGCGAGGCATGGTCGAGGATCTGATGCCCGTCCTGGCATCGATCCCGTCGCCGTCGTCGAACGTCCTCGACATCGGCCCCTTCGCGGTCCACTACTACGGGATCTTCATCGGGCTGGGGGTCGTCGCCGCGGCCATCGTCACGACCCGCCGCTACGAGCGCTTCGGGGGCGACACGACCGGACTCGACTCGGTGATCATGTGGACCGTGGCTCTCGGGTTCGCAGGGGCGCGGCTCGCCTATGTCAGCACCCACCTGTCCCGCTACGACGGCCGACCCTGGGGGGCGCTGTACATCTGGGAGGGAGGCCTGGCCCTCTTCGGCGGGATCACGGTCGGAGCGATCACCGCGATCGTGCTGCTGCGGCGCCGGGGATTCTCCGTCCCGGCCTTCGCCGACGCGATCGCGATCGGCCTGCCGCTCGCCCAGGCGATCGGCAGGTGGGGCAACTACATGAACCAGGAACTGTTCGGCACGCCGTCCACCCTGCCGTGGGCGGTGGAGATCGAGGCCGCCCGGCGCCCCGCGGAGTACGCCGCCTTCGAGACGTTCCACCCGACGTTCCTCTACGAATCGCTGTGGAACGTCGGGATCGTCGTCCCGGCGATCCTGCTGCCGGTAAACAGCGCTGAGCGCTGCAGCGCGGCGGCATCTATTCCGCTCGTCTGCACCGGCGTGTCCAGCTTGAGGCTGGCGATATTGGCTGGGACCGTCAG
>DATHYU010000157.1:0-8090 GCA_035458965.1 Acidimicrobiia bacterium
CGGCGTTGGCCCACACACCCAGCGTGCGGAACGAGTCGGCCCAACCCAGGAGCTTCAGCAGATGGGGGTTCTTGATGTCGGGGACGACGGTGGGCATCTTGCCCAGGTAGACCCGACCGGTGGTGCCGTCGATGGAGATCCAGTCGCCCTCCTCGACGACCTCGCCGTTGACCTCCATCGTCCGCCCCAGCAGGTCGATCTGCAGTTCGGTGACGCCGACCACGGCCGGCTTGCCGAACTGTCGGGCGACGAGAGCGGCGTGGCTGGTCCTTCCGCCGCGACTCGTGAGGATGCCATTGGCCGCGAGCATGCCGTGGACGTCGTCGGGCTTCGTCTCGGGCCGGACCATGACGACGTCCTTGCCCTCGTTGGCCCACTCCTCGGCGAGGTCGGCGTCGAAGGCGACGACACCGACGGCCGCGCCGGGCGACACATTGAGGCCGCTCGCCAGGTGCGCGGCCGCGGCCTTCGCCTCGGCGCTGAACTGCGGGTGGAGGAAGAAGTCCACCTGCTCGGGCGTGACCCGCATCACGGCCTCGGTCCGGTCGATGAGCCCTTCTTCGGCCAGGTCCACGGCGATCCGCACCGCAGCCTGCGCCGTGCGCTTCCCGTCGCGGGTCTGCAGCAGCCACAGCTTGCCGCGTTCGACGGTGAACTCCATGTCCTGCATCTCGCGGTAGTGCTGCTCGAGCGTCTTGGCGATACCGGCGAACTCGTCGTAGAGGTCCGTCATCTCGGCCGCCATGTCGGACATCCGCTTGGTGGGTCTGATGCCGGCCACGACGTCCTCGCCCTGGGCGTTGACGAGGAAGTCTCCCTCGATCTCGTTCTCGCCGGTCGTGGCGTTGCGCGACATGGCGACGCCCGTTGCCGAGTCATCACCCATGTTCCCGAACACCATGGTCTGGATGTTCACGGCGGTTCCGAGATCATGGGCGATCCCGGCGGCGTTCCGATAGTCGATGGCCCGTTTGCCGTTCCACGACTTGAAGACCGCTTCGGCGGCGAGGCGCAGCTGCTCCTTCGGTTCCGCCGGGAAGCGGACCGCGATGCCCCTGAACTCCTCGACGATCTCACGCAGGTCCTCGACCGTCAGGTCGGTGTCCGACTCCACACCGCGACGGGCCCGGTAGCGCTCCAGCACGTGCTCGAACAGCTCGTCGCGGAGGCCGAGGACCACGGACCCGAACATCTGGATCAGGCGGCGGTACGAGTCGTAGACGAAGTGCTCGTCACCGGTGAGGGCCACCATGCCCTCGGCCACCTCGTCGTTGAGACCGATGTTGAGGACCGTGTCCATCATGCCGGGCATGGAGAACTTCGCGCCGGAGCGACACGACACGAGCAGCGGGTTCGCGGGGTCGCCGAACTGCTTGCCGGTCGCCTCTTCGATGTGGCCGAGGGCGGCCTCGACCTGCTTCCACGCTCCTTCGGGGAACGTCTCGTCCGCGTCGAGATAAGCGAGGCAGGCCTCCGTGGTCACCGTGAACCCGGGCGGCACCGGGACGCCGAGCCTCGTCATGTCGGCGAGGTTGGCCCCTTTGCCGCCGAGGAGACCCCGGACCGCCTCCCATTGGCCGTCCACGTACGCCTCGGCGGCGTCGACCTCGTCGAACCCGTAGACCCACTTCGTGTCGGACATGCGTCGTTGCTCCTCTGCGAAAGATCGCCCACACCATGGCGTGCGGAACCGGTCCCACCCAAGGTCCGAAGGTCCCGTGCACGGGGACGACCGGCCCAACTGCGAGGTGGGCGGTCAGCGACGTCCGTGGTGGATCCACCGTGCGAGGTCGGCGGCCGCGAGCCGATCGGCGAGCACCTGGTAGCGCTCCTGCTGCGCCGGGGTCATCTGGCGCTCCCACTCGCCGCTCCCCCCGGAGCGGAAGAACCGGCCCGTGTCCTTGAAGACCCCCATGTGGGCCTCCGGGGCGATGTCGTCGGCGCGGGAGCGGACCCGGTCGATCGCCGCCTCCGCCGCGAGCTCGGCCGCTCGGCCGTCGGGGACCTCGATGCCGAGGTGGCCTGCGAGGCGCGTGATCTCGGCAGGAAGGTCGTTCCGGTAGTCCTCGAAGTGGAAGAGGGCGACGTTTTCCTCATCCTTGACGTCCCAGAAGGTCCGGTAGTGATGGAGGACGAAGCGGGCGTTCCATCCCGGGACGTCCTCACCCTCGAGCCACCGGTCGAGCGCCTCCTCGTCGCTGGGCCGTTCCCGGGGCGGGAACTCCACCCCGATGAGCTCGCCGAGGCGCTTTCGGTCGAGGTTGTCGGAATGGTGGATCATGGAGATGGCGGCGTCACGGGGGTCCCGGCCGACGCAGACGTAGCGGACGTCGTCGTGTATCGGCAGGCCGTCCATCGGCGTGTGCGTCTTGATGAACCGGCGGTGCGGCTGGGCGGCGAAGACGCCGTGCGCCTCCTCGACGGGCCGGGTCTTCTGGTCCATCCAGAGTGACATGTTCCCGATGGATTCGGGGAACTCGGGGCCGTCGAAGATCAGGAGGGCGACGAGGAGCTGCGTCCATGTCGTCCCGGACTTCGAGGGGGCGCTGATGACGACGTCTCCGGGCCGGAACCGGAATCCGTGCCAGCGAGCGTTGTCGGCGTCGTCCTCGCGGTACTGCCGCATCTACGCGAGTTCGAAGGCGCGTTCGGGGATCGAGGTGTCGATGACGGGCATGACGTCCCAGATGTGGACCGGCATGCCGAGCTCGAACTTCGCCTGGAGGGCGTCGACCTCCCAGGTGTTCAGCCGGACGCAGCCGTGGCTCGCCGGCCACGCCGGGACGCTGTAGTAGCCGTGGATGCCGTAGAACTCGTGAAAGGCCCAATAGTCGTAGACGCACCAACCGGTGACCGAGTCGCATTGGTAGCCGTCGCGGAACCAGGTGAGCGTGAAGTCGCCCCTCGGCGTTCCGGCCCGGACGTACGCCTGGTTCCGTTCGCTCCAGTACGTGTAGCTCCCCCCGCTGGAGATCGCTGCGATGTCCGTCACCTCGTGGTCGCGCACGATGAAGAGGAGCTGGCGGCCGATGTCGACCTCGACACGGTCGGGCTCGTCGGCCCGGTGTGGGATGCCGTGATCGTCGGACATCTCGAGCGCCTGCCACCAGTCACGAGCGTCGAACTCCCATGCCCGCTCCAGACCGAAGTACTTGTGGAAGGTCATGACGGCGACCTGGGTCTCGAGGCCGTACCTGCCGTCGATCTCTCCCCGGTACATCTTCAGCCGTCTGAGCATGGCCTGCAGGCCGGCGACATGCTCGCCCTCGTCGCCGGTGCGGACATCGACGAGGTGCGATCCGGAGGGGCCGAGAGGGAGCGCGGCGGAGGCGGCAGGCACGAGCGAGGAGCCGAGGAGGAGTGCCGTGGCCACCACCACGATCGATCTGAGCGCCAGTCTCGTCATCCTCGTCCCAACCGCTCGTGCCGCATCGTCACTGTAGGTCACCGTTGGGTGATCTCAGAGGGTCTCTTGTCACCTTCTGCGGATTCCTTGAGACGAGGGCACCTGTACCATCCCGTCCGTCGTGTCCGACTCCTCCTTTCGCAACGTCGCGCTCGTCGCGCACGTCGACCATGGCAAGACGACGCTCGTCGACGCCATGCTCGGCGCCGCCGGCGTGTTCGCCGCGCACGAAGAGCGGGTCGATCGGGTGATGGACTCGAACGATCAGGAGCGCGAGCGCGGCATCACGATCCTCGCCAAGGCCGCCTCGATCGAGTGGAAGGGCGTGCGGATCAATCTGGTGGACACGCCCGGTCACGCCGACTTCGGCGGCGAGGTGGAGCGCGCATTGGAACTGGTCGACGGAATCCTGCTGCTCGTCGACGCCGCCGAGGGCCCGATGCCCCAGACCCGCTACGTGCTCTCGAAGGCACTCGCCCGGGACCTGCCCGCCGTGGTGGTGGTGAACAAGGTCGACCGGTCCGACGCGCGCGTCGACGAGGTGGTCGACGAGATCTACCAGCTCTTCTTCGACCTCGACGCGTCGGAGCACCACATCGAGTTTCCGGTGTACTCCACCATCGCCCGGGAGGGCCGCGCGGTGGCGGGCCACGACATCCCCGCTCTCGATGCCGACCTCTCCCCGCTCCTCGATGCGATCGTCGAGACCATCCCGGCCCCAAAGGGCGATCCCGAAGCCCCGCTACAGGCGATCGTCACGAACCTCGACGCCTCGGACTATCTCGGGCGATTGGCCATCGGGCGCGTCGTCAACGGGACGTTGCGGTCCGGTGAGCGGATCGCCCTCTGCCACTCGAGCGACGAGGAGCCCCCCATCCGGCGGCGGCTCACGCAGCTCATGGGCTTCGAGGGGCTCTCCCGGTCCGAGGTCGCCGAGCGCGCCGCAGGGGATCTGTTCGTCGTAGCCGGGTTCCCGGAGGTCGAGATCGGCGACACGCTCGCCGACGCGGACGACCCGCAGCCGCTGCCGCGTCTGCAGGTCGACGAGCCCGTGCTGCGGATGACCTTCGGTGTCAACACCTCCCCGCTGTCGGGGAGGGACGGGAAGTTCCTGACGAGCCGCCAGATCCGTGAGCGCCTGGAGCGCGAGGTGCGCGGCAACGTGTCCATTCGCATCGGACCGACGACGTCGCCCGACATCATCGAGGTCGCCGGCCGCGGCGAGCTGCAGCTGGCGGTCCTCATCGAGTCGATGCGCCGGGAGGGGTTCGAGCTGCAGGTGAGCCGGCCCGAGGTGATCATTCGCGAGATCGGCGGCCGTCCCCACGAGCCGGTCGAGCGTGCCGTCATCGACGTGCCGACCGATCACGTCGGCACCATCACCCAGGCGGTGGCGCCCCGCAAGGGCCAGGTGCTCGATCTTCGCCCCGGAGACTCGGGTCGGACGGTGGTGACCATCACGGCGCCCGCTCGCGGTCTCATCGGGTTCCGGTCCCTCCTCATGACGGCCACTCGGGGAACGGCGCTCGTTCACCAGCACCATGACGGATGGATGCCCTGGGCCGGCGAGCTCCCGCACCGCATCGGCGGGGCGATGATGGCCGACCGTTCGGGCGTCAGCACGCCCCACGCCCTCGAGAACCTCCAGAAGCGCGGCGAACTGTTCATCGGCGGCGGCGAGAACGTCTACGAGGGAATGATCGTCGGCGAGGCGTCGCGACCCGAGGAGATGACCGTCAACCCCACGAAGGCCAAGGAGCTGACGAACATCCGCACCCACAGCCACGACGACGCCGTCAAGCTCACGCCGGCGCGGCGTCTGACCCTGGAAACGGCCATCGAGTGGATCGCCGACGACGAGCTCGTCGAGGTCACTCCCGGTGCCATCAGGGTGCGCAAGCGTCACCTTTCGGAGTCCGATCGCAAGCTCGCGCGAAAGCGCTGATCAGGCAGCCCCGGGGAGCATCGTCAGCAACGCCACGGTCGGCTCGAGAGCGACGACGCCGTGGGCGAGGTGTGCCTCCATGTGGAGCCACCCGCCAGGCCCCACCTCGAAGGAGTCGTCGTCGATGTCGACCCTGAGTCGTCCGGTGACGACCTGGAGGGCCACCGGCACCGCGGCTGTGTGCTCGGTGAGCTCCTGACCCCGGTCGAAGGAGAAGGCGACGAGTCGTAGGCGGTCGGTGCGGTGGAGAACCCGACTCAACGTGCCGTCGGCCGAGACCGGAACCTCGCTCGCAACGTCAGGGATGAAGGTGTATCCCACCGGGCCTCCTTTGCCGTGGTTCCTGTCGATCCTGCCACGACGCGCACGCGGGCACACGGCGTGAGGACGCAGTACGGTCTCGGCCATGTGCTTCGATCTCGACTCCAGTCCGCCGGTCCAGCCGGTCTCCGGCGCCGCCGTCGACACCAGGTACGTCACGCTCACCGCCGCCGACGGGAACGACTTCCTCTCGTACGAGGCGACCGGGCCCACACCGGGGCCTGCGGTGCTCGTCCTGCCCGACGTGCGTGGGCTGTACACCTTCTACGAGGAGCTGGCGGTCCGCTTCGCCGAGCGCGGGTACGACGCAGTGGCCGTCGACTATTTCGGCAGGACCGCCGGCGTGTCGACACGCGACGACGAGTTCGACTACTTGCCCCACTGGCAGGCGACGACCTTCGACGGTGTCAGTGCCGATGCCGTCGCGGCGCTCGCCCATCTCCGCCGGGATGATCCCGACCGGGCCGTGTTCGCCGTCGGGTTCTGCTTCGGCGGGTCGAACGTCTGGCACCTGGCCGCCAACGGCCTCGGCCTCGCCGGGGTGGTCGGCTACTACGGGCATCCCGACCGGGAGATGCCCAAGGGCTCCCAGCACGTGATCGCGCGGGTCGGCGACATGGACTGCCCGGTACTGGCGCTCCAAGGTGGTGACGATCCCGGCATCCCCGTCGAGCTGTGCGACCGCTTCCGCGATGCCCTCGACCAGGCCGGTGTGGACCACGAGGTCGTGGTGTACGAGGGCGCGCCACACTCGTTCTTCGACCGGAAGGCGGCAGAGTTCGCCGCCGAGGCGGAGGACTCCTGGAACCGCGTGCTCGCCTTCCTCGAGGCCCACGTCTAGCCAGAGATCGCGGACAGCGCCGTGGCGCTGGTACCGTGATGTCACCGATGACGACGGAAGCCCTAGCCGGGGCGGATTCCTTCGCCGATCTCGGTGTCACGGACGACCTCGTCTCCGCCCTCACCGCGCGCGGCATCACCGCCCCCTTCGAAATCCAGACCCTGACCATCCCCGACGGCCTCGCCGGCCGCGATGTCTGCGGCAAGGCCCAGACCGGCTCCGGCAAGACCCTGGCCTTCGGCATCCCGCTCGTGTCCCGTACCGGCACCGGCGGGTCGAAGCGTCCCACCGGCCTGGTTCTCGTCCCAACCCGGGAGCTCGCCCTGCAGGTGACCGAGGAGCTGTCCGCCCTCGCCAAGGGCCGCGGCCACCGGCTGCTCACCATCTACGGCGGTGCTCCGATGCATGAGCAGATCTCGGCGCTCGAGCGGGGCGTCGAGGTCATCGTCGCGACCCCAGGCCGCCTGATCGATCTCGCCGACCGAAAGAAGGTCTTCCTCGAGAACGTCTCGTGCGTGGTCATCGATGAAGCCGATCAGATGGCCGACATGGGCTTCCTCCCGCAGGTGCACGCCGTGATGCGCCTGATCGGTGGGAACCATCAGACGATGCTGTTTTCTGCGACGCTCGATGGCGCCGTGTCGTCGCTCGTCAACTCGTACCTGGCCGATCCCGTCCGCTACGAGGCGGCGACCGCGAACGAGGTCGTCGACACGCAGGAGCATCGGTTCATCCAGGTGCACCACATGGACAAGGCGAAGGTCGTCGCAGCCATCGCCGGCAGCGTTGGGCGTGTGCTCGTCTTCGTCGGCACCAAGCGCAACGCCGACAAGGTTGCCGGAGAGCTCCGCGACGAGGGCGTGCGCGCCGAGGCGATCCACGGAGACCGGCGCCAGGAGCATCGGGAGCGGGCGCTGGAGCACTTCGCCGATGGCAAGAAGCCCGTGCTCGTCGCAACGAACGTCGCGGCTCGCGGTCTCCACATCGACGACGTCGACGTGGTGGTTCACTACGACCCCCCCCAGGACTACAAGAGCTTTGTGCATCGGTCGGGCCGCACGGCGCGGGCAGGCGAGGAGGGTCTCGTCGTCACCCTCGTCGAGTGGGATCAGATCGAGGAGGTGCAGCGCCTTCAGCGAGCCTCGGGTCTCCACTACGAGATCGTCAAGATGTACTCGAACGATGAGCGGCTCAAGAACCTCCTCGACCTCGAGCCCGAGACCGTCGAGATGAAGATCACCTCCGACGTCGACATCTCCCGGCGGTTCCGGAGCCGCAAGCGCCGCCGCTGATTCCCTCTTGGGGAACAGTCCGTCTTGCCGATACGTTGTACCCAGCGACGCAACCACGCGTCGCACAGACATGGGGGTGACTGGTTTCGACTTCGAGGGTCGAAGCGACGGAAGCGAGCCGAGGTCTCCGGAGTCCTCGTTAAAGAGCCGGAACAAACCATAAGTGCCGAGTCTGATCTCGCACTGGCTGCCTAAGTAGCAGCTCGTCCGACCTGGGGGGTGCCCCTCTCGCTGGGATTCGGGCGTCGCAATAGGGGACGCTCCCGCCGGGGTTCCGGGACCGGC
>DATHYU010000158.1:0-4309 GCA_035458965.1 Acidimicrobiia bacterium
CCGACGATGAAACGCTCCATGGGGTGATCCTACCGATCGGTGGCCGTTCGACCGCGCACCGCGCGAACGCTACCGGCCCCGCAGGCTGCCGAGGAAGACGTCCGCATGCGCCTCCCAGGAGCCGTTCGGGGCGCGGACCTCGACGCCGACCCCGGACCGGCCGAACCCGGGCACGAGCAGATGCCACATCCGGAGCCCCTCGAGGACCCCCTCGGAGCGGATGGCGCCATCGGACCGGGTCTCGATGCCGTCGAGCGACGCGTCCTCGCCTCCCCCGATGAGCTCCCAGAAGGCGACGATCGCGTCCCGGGGCGGCGCCGGCCACTCGCCGCCCACCGTCTCGACGAGCGTGGCCATGTCCACGGCACCGACGGAGGCCACGATCCGCTCCGGGTCGATCGGATGCCGGAAGGCGAGGAAGGTCTCCCCCACCTCCACCTCCCACCCCGCGGGGTGGTCGACGCAGGCCGAGGCCGAGCACACCGTCTCGATCGCCCCCACCTCCGGAGCGGCAGGGCCCGGCTCACCGCCGCCACAGGCGGAGAGGATCAGGAGGAACGGCAGGAGGCGTCTCATCGCGCCGAGCGTATCGGGGGCCGGGCCCTGGCGGACCACCGGTTGCCGCCGTGGCGAAGCGAATCCTCGCCCGAGCGGCCGAGGGGCTCCCGCACCCCAAGGGGCTGCCGCCAACTACGCTCGACACCCATGCGCATCGCCATCGGCGCCGACCACGCCGGCTACGAACTGAAGGAGCACCTCGCCCGGTTCGCCGCGGAGGCCGGCCATGCGGTCACCGACCTCGGGACCCACGGCCCCGAATCCGTCGACTACCCCGACTTCGCGGCCGCGGTCGGACGTGCGGTCGCCGAGGGCCGGGCCGATCGCGGCATCGTCGTGTGCGGCTCGGGTGCCGGAGCGTGCATCGCCGCCAACAAGGTGCGCGGCGTTCGGGCCGTGCTGGCCCACGACACGTACACGGCGCACCAGTCGGTCGAGCACGACCGGGCGAACGTCCTCACCGTCGGCAGCCGGGTCATCGGCGTGCTCCTCGCCGAGGAGGTCGTCACCGCCTTCCTCGAGGCCCGCTTCACCGGGGAGGAACGGCACCTCCGGCGGCTGCGCAAGATCGACGAACTCGAAGAGAGCTTCTGACCGGCGCGCCCGCCCGGCTCGCGAAATCCGACGCTGGCTATGATCTGACGCCCCGGGGGAACACCGTCATGACCGAACGACTCTTCAACCGCGAGCTGTCGCTCCTCGATTTCCAGGAACGGGTCCTGGCGATCGCCGAGAACCCGAACGTCCCGCTCCTCGAGCGCGTCAAGTTCATCGCGATCGTGTCGAGCAACCTCGACGAGTTCTTCCAGGTGCGGGTGGCCGGCCTTCGGGAGCAGCAGGCAGCCGGGCTCAACAGGCGCACGGCCGACGGGCGCACGCCGGGCCAGCAGCTCGCCGAGATCCGCGAACGGTCCGTCGGTCTCCTGCAGCGGACCGAGCGCGTGTTCGCGAACGAGCTCACGCCGGCGCTCGCCGAGCACGGCATCCGCGTCGCCCGGTGGGACGACCTCGAAAACGCTGAGCGCAAAGAGCTGGTGGCCCGCTTCGAGGCCGAGATCTACCCGGTGCTCACCCCGCTCGCCTTCGACCCGGCGCACCCGTTCCCGTTCATCTCGAACCTCTCGCTGAATCTCGCCGTCGTCGTCCGCAACCCGAAGACCGGCGCCAGCCAGTTCGCCAGGGTCAAGGTCCCACCGCTGCTCCCCCGCTTCCTGCCCGTCGGCGACGGCGCGACCTTCGTGCCGGTCGAAGACGTGATCGCCTCCCAGCTCGAGGCGCTGTTCCCGGGCATGGAGACCATCGGGGCCCACACCTTCCGGGTCACCCGAAGCGCCGACCAGGCTGTGGAGGAGGAGGAGGCCGACGACCTCCTCGAGGCCATGGAGGAGCTCCTCCACGCCCGGCACCGCTTCTCGAGGCTCGTGCGCCTCGAGGTCGACCCCACCATGCCGGCGGAGATCCTCGATCTGCTCCGCAAGGAGATGGGCCTCGACGACGACGGGGTCTACGTCTCCCACGGCATCCTGGCGCTGAGCGGGCTCTGGTCGGTCTACGGGCTCGACCGGCCCGAGTTGAAGGACGAGCCGTGGATCCCGGTCACCCAGCCGATGCTCGCCGCCTCTCGCCTCGAGTCCTCGCTCTTCGAACGCATCGCCGAGAAGGACGTCCTCGTCCACATGCCGTACGACGCGTTCGGGACCTCCGTCGGCGCCTTCATCGCAGAGGCGGCGGCGGACCCCACGGTCGTCGCCATCAAGCAGACGCTGTACCGGACATCGGATCCCGACGACCCCGCCATCGGCGGCGAGGCGTCGATCGTCCGCTCGCTCATGAAGGCCGCCCGGGAGGGCAAGCAGGTGGTCGTGCTCGTCGAGCTGAAGGCGCGCTTCGACGAGGAGGCGAACATCACCTGGGCCCGGCTGCTCGAAGAGGCGGGCGTCCACGTGGTCTACGGGGTGGCCGGCCTCAAGACCCACGCCAAGATCTCGCTCGTCGTGCGGCGCGAACGGGGCGGGCTCCGCCGCTACGCCCACATCGGCACGGGCAACTACAACCCCAAGACGGCTCGGATCTACGAGGACTTCGGCCTGTTCACCGCGGATGAGGCCCTCGGTGCCGACCTCACCGAGCTCTTCAACGTCCTCACCGGCTACAGCCGTCAGCGCAAGTACCGCAAGCTGCTCGTCGCCCCGACGACGCTGCGCCGCCGCATGATCCGCAGGATCCGTGACCAGGCCCGGCCCGGCGGCCGGATCGTCTGGAAGCTCAACCACCTCGTCGACCCCGAGATCATCGAGGAGCTGTACACCGCCTCGGAGGCCGGCGCCGACATCGACCTGGTAATCAGGGGCGTCTGTTGCCTGCGGCCGGGCGTTCCCGGTATGTCGGAGCGGATCCGGGTCCGCTCGATCGTCGGCGAGTTCCTCGAGCACTCCCGCATCTTCCGCTTCGGCGAGGGCGAGGAGGCCGAGTACCTCTTCGGGTCGGCGGACATGATGCAGCGGAACCTCAACGGGCGCGTCGAGGCCATCGCCCCGATCGAGGATCCGGAGCTGCGGGACCGCCTCGAGGAGGTGCTCCGGATCTCCCTCGGCGACGACTCGCTCGCCTGGGTGCTGCACCGCGACGGCGCGTGGTCGAAGGTGCCGACGACCACGGGCATGCACACCCAGACGCGGCTCAAGACGCTGGCCCTTGCCCGGGCCCACGGCGCCGCGCCGGACCCCCGCCAGGCCGTGGAGACCTCGGACGTCGTGATCGCCGCCGGAGGCATCGTCGGTCGGACGACCTCCGACGGCGAGGAGGAGCTCCTGCTCGTCCACCGCCCGGCGTACGACGACTGGTCGTTCCCGAAGGGGAAGCTGACCGCGGGGGAATCCGAGCGCGATGCCGCCCTCCGGGAGGTCCTCGAGGAGACCGGGTACCGGTGCAGCCTCGGTCCGGAGGTCGGCGTCATCGAGTACACCGACCGGACCGGCAACCGCAAGGTGGTGCGGTACTGGACGATGAAGGCCATCGACGGCGAGTTCGCGCCCAACCAGGAGGTCGACGAGGTGCGCTGGCTCCGCTCCCCCGACGCGCTCGAGCTGCTCTCCTACGACCGTGACCGCGCCCTGCTCCGCATGGTCAGCGAGGGAGGCACCGGTTGATCCACCTCGTCCGCCACGCCCACGCCGGAGTGCGGGCCCACTGGACGGGACCCGACGATCGCCGCCCGCTCACCGACCGCGGCCGGCTCCAGGCCAAGCGGATCGCCGAGCGCCTCGCCGTCGCCGGCGACGGCGTCGTCATCGCCAGCCCGTACATCCGCTGCATGCAGACGCTCGAGCCCCTCGCCGAGCGCCTCGGCTCCCGGGTGGTCCCCGAGCCGCTCCTCGCCGAGGGAGCGGCCCCCGAGCCCGTCGCCCGGCTCATCGCCCGCCTGCCCGTCGGGTCGGTGCTGTGCAGCCACGGGGACGTGATCGCCAACCTCGTCGGGCACCTCTCCGCCGAGGGCGCCGCCATCGACGCCACGATCGACACCCAGAAGGGCGGCACCTGGACCTTCGAGGTCAGCGAGGGCCGCGTTCGCGCCGGCGTCTACACGCCTCCTCCGGCCGAGTAGCTCAGGAGACCGACCGGACGAACGCCGCCGTCTCCACCGCGAGGAGGTCGAGCACGTCCTCGAACGTCAGGCCGCTCCGCTTCGGAACCCCGAATCCGTGGCCGGCATCGTCGATCACCCGCAGGTGCGCGCCGTGCCGCTCGGCGA
>DATHYU010000159.1:0-9342 GCA_035458965.1 Acidimicrobiia bacterium
CACGATCGGGCGCCAGGGCGCCGACATCAGCCTGGAGGACGACGAGGCCTCGAGGCAGCACTCGGCGATCGAGATCCTCGGGGACCACGCGATCCTCCGCGACCTCGGCTCCACCAACGGCACGTACGTGAACGGTGAACGGCTCGACGAGATCGACCTCGAGCCCGGCGACGAGGTCTTCATCGGTCGGTTCCATTTCACCGTGGCGCGCTCATGAGCATCCCCTCGCCGCTGTCCATCGGCGAGGTCATCAACCTTCTCCGAGACGAGTTCCCCGATCTCACGGTCTCGAAGGTGCGCTTCCTCGAGGTCAAGGGCCTCATCTCGCCGCCCCGCTCGGGCTCGGGCTATCGGGAGTTCGACGTCCAGCAGATCGACCGCCTCCGCTACATCCTGCGCCAGCAGCGCGACCACTTCCTCCCGCTGAAGGTGATCAAGTCCAAGCTGACGGCCTGGGAACGCGGTGAGGAGCCCACGGTCGACCAGCCCGAGGGGCCGCCGGCCGACGCGTACTTCGCGAGCGGCGACGTCACCATGTCCGCCGACGAGCTCGCACGCGCCGCCGGCATCTCGCGCGCCACCGTCGACGCCCTCGTGGCGCACGGCGTGCTCGATCCCGATGACGGCGTCTTCACGGACGATCACCTCGCGATGGCACGGGCGGCCGGGCGCCTGATGGCCCGCGGGCTCGAGGCCCGCCATCTCCGGGCGTTCCGCCTCGGCGCCAACCGCGAGAGCGATCTGCTCGCCCAGCTCACGAGCCCGCTGTTGCGGCACAAGAGCCCGGCCAACACCCGGCGCGCCGCACAGATCCTCGCCGACTGCGCGCAGGCGGCGCGCGATCTCCAGGACGCAATCGTGCGCCGCGAGCTCCGTTCCCTCCTGGAGGACTGAGCGTGGGCCCCTTCGCGGCGCTGGTGCTGTCGGCCGCCCTCTCGCCGGCGCTGCACACCCTCCCCACGCCGCTGCCGCCGCACGCCGTCCTGACCGCTCCGCCGCCACCGCCGATCGTCGACACCATCACCTACGCGCTCCACGACGCGGACACCGACACGGAGCTCTGGTCGGTCGGCGGCGACACCCGCCGCGCCATGGCGTCGGTGACGAAGGCCATGACCGCCTTGTTGGTCGTCGAGGCCTCCGCTCCCGAGGAGGAGGTCGTCGTGAGCGCCACGGCTGCGAGCACCGGGCTCGGGTACGTCGGCCAGCCCCAGCTGCTCCAGGGCGAGACCTGGACCGTCGGCGAGCTGGTGGACTTCATGATGGTCCAGTCGGGCAACGACACCTCGACGGCGCTCGCCGAGCACGTGGCCGGATCGGTCGCGGCGTTCGCCGACCTCATGGACCTCCGGGCGGCCGACCTCGGCCTCGAGAACACGTCCTACCGCAACCCCCACGGGCTCGACCAGGCCGACCACCACCAGTCGGCCCGCGACCTCATCCAGGTCGGGATGGCCTACATCGACAGCGAGTGGCTCACGCGCACGAGCCGCATCGTCGGGCTCACCTTCTTCCCGCCCGGTCGCGAGGTCTCCATCCGGAACACGAACCGGCTGGTCGGCGTCTTCCCGGGAATGTTCGGCATCAAGACCGGCGACACGGCCAACGCCCGCCAGGTCCTGCTGGCGTACGTCGACACCGGGTCGCAGCGGTACCTGTCGGCGGTGATGGGTGCGTCGTCCCACATCGAGGCGACCAAGCAGCTGATGGCGTGGGCGACGACGAGTGGCGGCCCCCGGGACCATCTGCTCGCCGCGGTGGCCGGGAACCCGGAGGAGGCCGTGCTGTCGGCCCACGAGACGCCCCGCCTCGCAGCGGCGGGGATCCTTCCGGACGGCTCGAGCTCGGCCGGGGCCCCGACCCCGGCCGAGGAACAGGTCGTCGTCCAGCTGGCCGAGCTGCTCCCGGTCGTGCTCGGGGGCACGCGATGACGGCGATCACGGAGGTCGTCGACGCCCTCACCCTCCGCACCAGGGTGACGGAGCTCGGTGACCAGATCGCGAGGGACTACGAGGGACGGGAGCCCCTCGTGCTCGGCGTCCTCAAGGGCGCCGTCCCGTTCGTCGCCGATCTCGTGCGGCGTCTCCCCCCGTCGATCGACATCGACTTCCTCGGCCTCACCCGGTTCGGGGATCGGGGCCGGGTGGCGATCGCCGTCGACAGCGGCACGTCGTTGGTCGGACGCGACGTCATCGTCGTCGAGGACATCGTCGACACGGGACTGACGCTCTCGTACCTCCTCGGCCTGCTCGAGACCCGGGAGCCCGCGTCGCTGGCGACCGTGACGCTCGTCGACAAGGTGCAGCGGCGCATCGTCGACGTCCCGCTCGAGTACCGGGGGTTCGAGGTGGGCGACGAGTTCCTCGTCGGCTACGGCCTCGACTGGAACGGGAGATTCCGCAATCTCGGCTCGTTGTGGGCGGTGCTCGACCTCGCCGCGCTGCGTGAGGATCCTCTCGGGTGGGCCGCCGAAGCCTTCCGGGACGCCGGTGATAGGCTGCCCACATGAGCCAGGAGGCGATCCGCGTCGAGCTCGTCGGGGTCCGCATCGAGCTTCCGACGAACCAGCCCATCGTGCTGCTGCGCGAAGTGGGCGGAGCCCGTTTCCTGCCGATCTGGATCGGGGCCGGCGAGGCGACCGCCATCGCCTTCGCTCTCGAGGGGGTGGAGCCCCAGCGTCCTCTGACCCACGATCTCTTCACCAACGCCGTGGGCGCGCTGGGAGCGCGAATCGACCGCGTCGTCGTCACGGAACTGCGCGACGGCATCTACTTCGCAGACCTCGTCTTCGACCGAGACGGCACCGAGATCGTGGTCTCCTCCCGGCCGTCCGACGCCATCGCGCTCGCCGCCCGGACCGATGCCCCGCTGTACGTCTTCCCCTCCGTCCTCGACGAGGCCGGCGTCGAGATCCGCGACGAGGACGACGAGGACGAGGTGGAGAAGTTCCGGGACTTCCTCGAGTCCGTCAATCCCGAGGACTTCGAGTCGACGTGACCCATGCCGCGTCGGTCACCCTTCATCACTCGGACGAACCGGCGCCCTGAGGCCGTCCGTTGAACCAGAACCGCCGCTTCCTCGCCGCGGTCTCGCTGCTCACGCTGATCTCCGCCGTCGGCACCGCCGGCTACATCATCGTCGAGGACGCGAGCCTCCTCGACGCCCTCTACATGACCCTGATCACGATCTCGACGGTCGGGTTCCAGGAGGTCGTGAGCCTCTCCTCCGCAGGGCGGGTGCTCACGATCTTCATCATCGTCTTCGGCGTCGGTGCGACTCTCTACACTGCCGGCACGGCGCTCGAGATCGGACTCGAGCGATTCCTCGGCGGCCGGTGGCGACAACGACGCATGGAACGAGACGTCTCGAAGGTCGACAACCACGTCATCGTGTGCGGGTTCGGACGCGTCGGCTCCCAGGTCTGGCAGGCCCTGCGCGAGGAGGGGACGGCGAGTGTCGTCATCGAGGTCGACACGACCCTCGCGACGCACGCCGCCGAGGCGGGCGCACTCGTCATCGAGGGCGACGCCACGCACGACGACGTGCTGGCCGCCGCCGGCATCGACCGGGCCCGCTCGCTCGTCGCCTGTGTGCGCTCGGACGCCGACAACCTCGTCATCGTCCTCTCCGCCAAGACCCGACGGCCGGCGCTGTCGATCATCGCCCGCGCCTCGGAGCCGGCGTGGGAGGCGAAGCTCAAGCTCGCCGGCGCCGATCGCGTGGTCGCCCCCCAGGTCGTCGGCGCGCAGCGCCTCGCGGCGCTCGCCGGCCAGCCCCAGCTCGAGGAGTTCGTGGACCTGATCCTCCACGGCAAGCTCGTCGAGCTCCGCATCGAGGAGATCGGCGTGGGCGCCGGCGCCACGTTCGCCGGCCGCCCGCTGCGGGACTCCCAGATCCGGGAGGAGACGGGTGCGCTGGTACTGGCGGTCGAAGACGAGCACGGTCATCTGATCTTCAATCCCGACCCCGCCCATCGCCTGACGCCCGGCAACACCATCATCGGGATGGGGAACCCCGAGCAGCTCGACCACCTTCGCCAACTGGCCGGCAACTGAGGCCCGACCCGACTGCGTTATCCACAGGGGTTGTTGACAACGCGCGCGCGCCCTCCTAACTTCATCGGGGTAGTTCGTGACGGGGAATTACCGCGGTGTAAGCTGCGGGGGAGGTGAGCGCGGTCGTGACGCAAGAACAGGGCTATCGAGCACCACAGGTCTGCAGCATCGTCGGCATCACGTACCGGCAGCTCGACTACTGGGCCCGCACGGGTCTGATGAAGCCGTCGATCCAGTCCGCCCAGGGCTCGGGGTCCCAACGCCTCTACTCGTTCACGGACATCGTCCAGCTGCGGGTCGTCAAGCGCCTGCTCGATGCCGGCATGAGCCTCAAGAAGATCCGCCAGGCCATGGACATCCTGCGCGACCAGCTGAGCAGCGACCGGCCACTGGCCGACGTGACGCTGCTCAGCGACGGCCACACCATCTACGCCGCCCACAGCGCGGACGAGGTCGTCGACGTCTTCCGTCGCGGCCAGGGCGTGTTCGGCATCGCCGTCGGCCCGGTCCAACAGGAGCTGGAGGGGGAGATCCACCGTCTCTTCCCGCAGGAGGAGCCGGTCGTGGCCCTCGCCGAGGCGCGCACGAGGATGGAGGCCTGACCGCTGGACGACTTCGCGGCTCCCGCTGACGCGGTCGACTTCGCCCACCCGAGCGAACGGCAGTTCGCGCGTCTCCTCGACTTCTACGGCATCCCGTGGGACTACGAGCCCCGGTCCTTCGCCATCGACTTCGCCGCCGACGGCGAGCCGACGAAGTTCTTCACCCCCGACTTCTACCTCCCCGACGAGGACGTGTTCATCGAGATCACGACCATGAACCAGAAGCTCGTCACGAAGAAGAACCGCAAGGTGCGCCGGCTCGCCGAGGTCCACCCCGAGATCCGCTGCAAGATCTTCTACCAGCGCGACTACCTGCACCTCCTCCTCAAGTACGGCCTCGAGACGCCTGCGGGCGACGAGACCGAGCCGCCGGCTCCGACCCGCATCCCGGGCCCGCCCCAGATCGTGAACCTCGGAGGCGCCGCGGCCGGGTGAGCCGCCTCACGATTCGAGAACGCCCCTCGCTAGTCTCGGCCGGGTGACCAGCCGCCCCGCCCGTCGCTCGCCCCTCCACGACCTCCACGCCGGCCTCGGCGCCCGCTTCGTCGACTTCGGCGGCTGGGACATGCCGGTCCAATACGAGGGGACCCTCGCCGAGCACCACGCCGTGCGCAGCTCGTGCGGCGTCTTCGACGTCACCCACCTCGGTCGGTTCCACATGGCGGGCCCGGGAGCGACGGCGACCCTCCGGGACCTCCTGTGCAACGACGTCACGGCGATCGAGCCCGGACGCTGCCAGTACACGATGATGCTGACCGAGGCCGGGGGAGTCGTGGACGACATCATCGTCTGGCGCCTCGGCGACGAGGAGCACGTCGTCCTCCCCAACGGCGTGAACCATGCCCGCGTGCTCGCCGCAACGGCGGAGGCCGCCCCCGACGGAGTGCGGTTCGACGACATCCGCGAGCACACGGTGCTCCTCGCCGTCCAGGGACCCGATGCCCCGGCGCTCCTCGAGTCCGTCCTCGGGTGGCGCCCGCGCCGCTTCCGCGCCGACCGGTTCACGTGGGAGGACGTCGAGATCGTCGGCGCCGGGACCGGGTACACGGGCGAGCGCGGCGGCGAGCTCGTCGTCCCCGTCGAAGCGGGTGCGGCCGTGTTCGAGGCTCTCCGGGAGGCCGGCGCGGTCGCCTGCGGTCTCGGCGCTCGCGACACCCTCCGCCTCGAGATGGGCTACGCCCTCTGGGGCCAGGACCTCGACGACGACACGACGCCGCTCGAGGCCGGCCTCGGATGGGTCGTCGACTGGGACCACGACTTCGTCGGCCGCGCCGCGCTCGAGCACCAGCGCGCCACCGGCGTGCCTCGATCGCTGGTCGGCTTCGTGTTCGACGGCCGCACCATCCCCCGGCACGGATATGCGGCCCGATCGGGGGACAGCACGGGCACGGTCGCCTCCGGGAACTTCAGTCCCTCGCTCGAGGTCGGCATCGGCCTCGCCTACCTCACACCGCCACCGGACGGCTCTGATCCGGTCGAGGTCGACATCCGCGGCCGGTGGGTGGAGGCCCGCCGCGCCGATCCCCCCTTCCTGGAGCGCTGAATGGACTTCACACCACACACCGACGCCGAGGTCGCCCGCATGCTCGAACGCCTCGGGATGACCGAGCCGAGCGATCTGTTCGCCCACCTCCCCGCCGAGGTGCGGGTGACGGGGGCCCTCGACCTGCCGGCACCGCTGTCCGAGCTGGAGGTCATGGCCCACGTCGACGCCCTGGCAGCTCTCAACGCGGCGGACCTCGTCTGCTTCGCCGGTGGCGGGATCTACGACCACCACCTGCCGCCGGTCGTGCGAGCGCTGACATTGCGTCCCGAGTTCGTGACCTCCTACACGCCCTACCAGAGCGAGGTCGCCCAGGGGGTCCTGCAGGCGCTCTTCGAGTACCAGTCGATGATCTCGGCGATCACCGGCCTTCCGGTGGCCAACGCATCGCTGTACGACGGGCCGACCTCCGGGCTCGAGGCGGTGAACCTCGCGGTCGCCGCCACCCGGCGCACGACGGTGTGGGTCTCGCGAGCGCTCAACCCGCACACCCGGGCGGTGATCGACACGTTCGCCGCCGCCCGCGACCTCACCGTCGTGGAGCATCCCGTGGTCGGCGGACGCACGGCATGGACCGAAGCCGACCCTCCAGCGGCCATCGTCTTCGGTCAGCCGAACTTCCTCGGCGTCATCGAGGACTACGACGCCGCCGTGGCGGCCGCCCACGAGGCCGGCGGCCTGGCCGTCGCCGACGTCGACCCGATGCTGCTCGGCATCCTGCGATCGCCGGGATCGGCGGGTTGCGACATCGCCTTCGCCGAAGGCCAGCCCCTCGGCAACCCGATGTCCTTCGGAGGGCCGGTCCTCGGTGTCTTCGCGACCACCGCGGCGCTCATGCGGCGGATCCCGGGGCGCCTCTCGGGCGCCACCGTCGATCGCGAGGGGCGCCGCGCCTACACGCTGACGCTGCGGACCCGCGAACAGGACATCCGGCGTGAGAAGGCCTCGTCGAACATCTGCACGAACCAGACCCTCAACGCGATCGGCGCCGCCGTCCACCTCGCCTGGCTCGGCCCCGACGGCCTCGCCGAGGTCGGCCGCCAGTCCGTCCAGAAGGCGCACTATCTCGCCAAGCGGCTGGAGCAGATCGCGGGCGTCCGCCTCGCCGTCGACGCGGCCTTCGCCCGGGAGTTCCCCGTGCTCCTGCCGATCGACCCCGGCGAGGTGGTCGACGCGATGGCCGAACGCGGGTTCCTCGCCGGCATCCCGCTGTCCGACCGGTACCCGGAGCTCCCCGGTGGGCTCCTGGTCGCGGCCACCGAGAAGCGCACCCGGGCGGAGCTCGATGCCTACGCGGACGCGCTGGAGGAGGTGATCGCCGATGCCTGAGCCGGGCGGCCGTGCCCTCTCCTCACCCCTCGTCGGCGGCGAGCCCGAGCCGACGCTCGCCGAGCTCTCGGCGCCCGGCCGCCGGGCGTGGTCGCTCCCCGAGCTCGACGTCCCCGCACGCGAGCTGGACCTCCCCGAGACGGCCGACACGCCGCCGGCGCTCCCCGAGGTGTCCGAGCGCGACCTGGTCGCCCACTTCACCCGGTTGGCGCACCGCAACTTCGCGGTCGACCTGGGTGCGTACCCGCTGGGGTCCTGCACCATGAAGTACAACCCGAAGGTCTGCGACTGGGCGGCCGAGCACTCCGGCTTCCGCGACCTGCACCCGTCCACTCCCGCGCACCTCACCCAGGGCGCCCTTGCGGTGATCGTCGAGGCCGAGAAGATCCTCTGCGAGCTCACCGGCATGCGCCGTGCCACGTTCCAGCCGCCGGCGGGCGCCGCCGGCGAGCTCACCGGGCTCCTCCTCATGCGGGCGTATCACGGGGCCCGCGGGCACGTCCGACGCAAGGTGCTGATCCCCGACGCCGCGCACGGGACGAACCCCGCATCGGTGACGCTCGCCGGCTACGAAGCCGTGCAGATCCCGTCCAACGCGAAGGGCATGGTGGACATCGAGGCGCTGCGCGGGGCCGTCGACGAGGACGTCGCCGGGCTGATGCTCACGAACCCCAACACCCTCGGGCTCTTCGAGGAGGACATCGTCGAGATCGCCGCGATCGTCCACGAGGTCGACGGGCTCCTCTACTACGACGGCGCGAACCTCAACGCGATCCTCGGCGTCGCGCGTCCGGGAGACATGGGATTCGACATCGTGCACTCGAACCTGCACAAGACGTTCGCCACACCGCATGGTGGAGGCGGTCCCGGCTCCGGTCCGGTCGCCGTGGTCGACCGCCTCGTCGAATATCTTCCCGGACCCCTCGCCTCGAAGGCCGATGACGGGTACGTGTGGGAACAGCCGGCTTCGTCGATCGGCCGGGTGCACGGCAACCACGGCAACTTCCTGGTCGTGCTGCGAGCCCTCACCTACATGCGCGCGCTCGGGGGGCCGGGTCTGCGCCGCGTCGCCGAGCGATCGGTCCTCAACGCCAGGTACCTCGAGCATCTCGTGGCCGACACGTACGACATCCCCTACGACGCACCGTGCATGCACGAGTTCGTGGCCTCCGCCGGACGACTGAAGAGGGAGACGGGCGTTCGCGCCATGGACGTCGCCAAGTCACTCCTCGACCTCGGGTTCCATGCCCCCACCGTGTACTTCCCGCTCGTCGTCGACGAGGCCCTGATGATCGAGCCGACGGAGACCGAGTCCGTCGAGACGGTGGAGGCGATCGCCGCCGCCCTGGTGGCCATCGCCGCCGACGCGGCCACCGATCCCGAATCGGTCCAGGACGCGCCGCACGCCACGCCCGTGAGCCGGCCCGACGATGCGCTCGCCGCCCGACGGCCCGTGCTCAACTGGGAGGGCGGCGAGTGACGCTGCAGATGGGCGTCGACGTCGGGGGCAGCGGGATCAAGGGGGGCATCGTCGATCTCGACACCGGACGGCTCGCGAGCGACCGGTTCAAGATCCTGACGCCCCGGCCGGCGACCCCGGAGGCGGTGTCCGCGAGCATCGCCGAGCTGGTCCGCATGGCCGGATGGTCCGGACCCCTCGGATGCGCGCTTCCCTCCGTCGTCAAGCGCGGCATCGTGCGCACGGCCGCGAACCTCGACCCGTCGTGGATCGGCGTCGATGGCGACGACCTGATCGGGGCGGCCGTCGGCGCGCCGGTGCGCCTCGTCAACGACGCCGACGCCGCGGGGGTCG
>DATHYU010000160.1:0-2561 GCA_035458965.1 Acidimicrobiia bacterium
ATCTGATGGGTGCGCCCGGTCTCCAGGGTCACGCGGAGCAGCGAGCGGTCGCCGATCCCGCGTTCGACGGCGTAGTGGGTCCGGGCGGGACGGCCGTTGCGATCGACCCGGAACCGCGTCGGCTGGCGCAGATCGCGGCCCAGCGGGGCGTCCACGGTCCCGGTGGCGGCGTCGGGCATCCCATGGACGAGGGCGAGGTAGGTTCGCTCGACGGCCCGGCGCCGGATCAGGTCCCCCAGGGAGGCGTGCGCATCGTGGGTCAGCCCCACGACGAGGAGGCCCGACGTCTCTCGGTCCAGGCGGTGCACGATGCCCCACCGATCTTCGGCGCCGACGCCGCGCACCGACGGCCAACGCTCGAGGATCCCGGCCGCCAGTGTCCCCGACCGCCGGCCGGCGCCCGGATGCATCGTCACCCCGTAGGGCTTGTCGACGATGGCGAGGTGATCGTCCTCGTACCGGACGCCGAAGGCCACGGGCTCGGGCTGGAGGCCCGGTTCGGGCTCCGGCATGACGACCGCGACGGCCACCCCGGCGGCGATCCGATCCGACGGCTTGCGATGGTCGCCGTCGAACGTGGCAGCGCCGGTCTCGACCAGCGACCGGGCCACCGAACGCGACAGGTCGGTGAGCGCGGCGACGATCCGGTCGGCACGTTCGCCGGCCAGCTCCTCGGGAACCGCCGCCGGGATCGGCGTCATGTCTCCTGCTCGGCCATGAAGAAGGCGAGGACGAGCGCCAGGATCGCGCCGACGGTGATGGCCGAATCGGCCACGTTGAAGGCCGGGAAGAAGTCCAGGTCGAACCAGTCCACGACGGCGCCGTCGAGGAGCCCGTCGCCGCGGAACATTCGATCGAGCAGGTTCCCGACGGCCCCGCCTCCGACGAGCCCGAGCGCGAGGGACTCCCGGCGCCCGGGACTGTTGCGCACGGCGACCGTGATGATGACGGCGGTGGCGATCGCGGCCAGGGCGATGATCGAGCCGGCGCCCTCGAGCATCCCGAAGGCGGCACCGGAGTTCGTCACATACCGCAGGGTGAGGAACCCGTCGATGAGGACGATCGGGTCACCGGGAAGCGTCGAGGTCACCCACCACTTGGTGAGCTGATCGAGGACCACGACCGCGCCTGCCGCGACGAACGCGATCTGCCTGCCGGTCACCGGCGCTGCGAGGCGCAATCGACGTCGAGCTTGGTGTACGGCAGGGCATCGAGACGATTGACGGGAATGGCCTGGCCGCATCGGGCGCAGTTCCCGTACGTGCCCTCCTCGATCCGTTCGAGCGCCTCGTCGACCTGGGCGAGCAGGTCCTGGGCGTTCGCGGCCAGCGACAGCTCCTTCTCGATCTCGAAGGCGAGGGAGCCGCCCTCGGCGGTGTTCGGATCCGGGCTGCGCTCCGACGACGTCTCGGAGAGGCGGACCGCCTCTTGCTCCTGCTCGATCTCCTCGATGAGGTCGACCAGCCGGGCGCGCTCGTCGTCGAGACGCTTCCGGAAACGGTCGATCGTGGACTCGGCGAGCTCTCGGGACACGGCATCCTCCTGGACGAGCCGGGAGCGTAGCACGCACCCCCCGGCGAACCAGGGCCTTCCGGACGTTCCCTCAGAGCCGGGCGTCACCCAGTCTTCGCCGGGCGTCGTCGACGCCGACCGCGGTCACGAGAACCCGCTTGCGGCGCCCCGCGGCGCCATCGACCACGCGCGCCCGCCGGACCCCGAAGAACGCCGCGACCACGCGTGCCACCGCGCGGTTCGCCTTGCCATCCTCGGGAGGAGCGCTCACCCGGACCCGGAGCGCCCCGTCGTGCGTTCCGGCGACCTCGTCCCGCGACGCCCCCGGCACGACCCAGACGTCGACGAGGATGCCCTGATCGTGGGGGGTGATCATGGGGTGCACGGTAGGACGACCGCCCTCCGGGGGGCGTGCGCGGAGCCCCACTCCGCAGGAGGCCAGGTGCCCGCTGTCCGCGGCACGCCCATGAGAACCCCGGCGCACAGGAGCGGCGGCTCGGCGAGCCGAACGGGCTACCATCCGCCTGACGGCAACGACGGGGACGCGCCGCGCGGATCCCGGGGAGGCCAGCGAGTCGGGGACGGTGCGAGCCCGGCGCTCCCCACCACGCGGACATCACCCCCGAGCTGCGGAGAGAACGGGCCGAGGCGCCAGCCGAATCCTCAGTAGATCCCGCCGGTCCCCCACGAGACGGGGCAACGGAGTGGCCGCAGAGCGGCAAGCCGGGTGGTACCGCGGGGGTGACCTCGTCCCGGCCGAACCAGCGGCCGGCCATTCTGAGGACCCCATGCCCACCCCCTTCACGAGAGTCCCTCCCTCCGTCGACTTCCCGTCGCTCGAGCGCGACATCCTCGACCTCTGGGACGAGATCGACGCCTTTGCGACGTCCATCGACATGCGGCCGGCCGACAGCGAGTTCTCGTTCTACGACGGACCCCCGTTCCCGACGGGCAGCCCGCACTACGGCAATCTCCTCGCCGGCGTCCTCAAGGACATCGTGCCGCGGTACTGGACCATGCGGGGACATCGGGTCGAGCGCCGGTTCGGA
>DATHYU010000161.1:0-3293 GCA_035458965.1 Acidimicrobiia bacterium
CGAGACCTTCTGGGGCTCGCTGTTCGGACGCTGGAAGGAGATCGAGAGGCACAACACCGCACGCGCCCTCGAGGCACTCGAGCGCTTCGGGCTCGCCCACATGGCGAGCGAGTACGCCGGCAGCCTCTCGGGCGGCCAGCGGAAGCTGCTCGAAATGGCCCGGGCCCTTCTCGTCGACCCCGAGCTCGTCATGCTCGACGAGCCGACGGCCGGGGTGAACCCGGCCCTCACCCAATCGCTGCTCGGGCACATCACGGCACTGCGCGACGAGGGACTGACCGTGGTGTTCATCGAGCACGACATGGACGTCGTCCAGGAGATCAGCGACTGGGTCGTCTGCATGTCGCAGGGCGCCGTCATCTCCGAGGGACCGCCCGGCGTCGTCGCCCGGGACCCCGCCGTCATCGACGCCTACCTGGGCAGCCACCACGGGGAGGAGGGCACGTGACCCCCCCGATCCTGACCGCCGAGCACATCGTCGCCGGCTACCTCCCCGGCGTCGACATCCTGCGCGGGGTGTCGCTGACGCTCGGCGAGGGCGAGCTCGTGGGCATCATCGGCCCGAACGGAGCCGGCAAGTCGACGCTGGTGAAGGCCCTCTTCGGGCTCGTGGGGGTCCGCAGCGGCACCGTCCACCTGGGAGATCGCGAGATCACGGACGCGCCGGCGCACGACCTCGTCGCCGCAGGCCTCGGGTACGTGCCCCAGCGCGCGAACGTGTTCCCGTCCCTGACCGTCGAGGAGAACCTCCGCATGGGCCTCTACCTGCGGCCCAAGGCATGGAAGGAACGCGCCAACGCAGTCAACGACCTCTTCCCCCTCCTCGCCGAGCGCCGGGACCAGCGAACCGGCGACCTGTCGGGCGGCGAGCGGCAGATGGTCGCGATGGGGCGGGCGCTCATGATGGATCCCCGGGTGCTGCTGCTCGACGAGCCGTCGGCCGGCCTCTCGCCGGCGAACCAGGACATGGTCTTCGAGCGGGTCCGCCAGATCGCCGACGGCGGCGTCTCGATCATCATGGTCGAACAGAACGCCCGCCGGTGCCTGCTCATCTGTGATCGCGGGTACGTGCTCGACCAGGGAACGAACGCCTACACGGGCACCGGCAAGGAGCTGCTCCACGACACCAAGGTGATCGACCTGTACCTCGGGACGCTCGGGCGGACCGGGTAGCGCGGGAACGAGACGGCCCGCAGACGCGAGTGGGCCCGGGGTCTCAGACCCCGGGCCCACCTATTGGTCTCTTCGGGCTCGACTAGCCGGCGACCGCCTGGTCGAACGTCGTGACCGTGCCGTCCTCGAGCCACTCCCAGAGGTCGTAGGTCCCGACCCCGGGCTCACCGACGTCGGTGAAGTCCAGGGCGCCGGAGGCGCCGTCGTAGTCGATGTCGGTGCCCTGGGCGATGAGCTCCATGCAGTCGGCGAACCGATCGCACTTCTCACCGTCGCGGGTGACGCCGTTCATCTCGGCCACGTAGACCGAGGGATCGGCCGAACCGGCGACCTGGGCCGCGAGCACGATCGTCATCACGCAGTCGTAGGTCTGCGGGGAGAAGATCGTGGGCACGCCCGGAGCGAACTCGGCGAACCGATCCGGGAAGGTGGCCTCACCACTGGCAGGTGCCGCCGACGGCGCCGTGCCGCGGATCCCGGCGAGCACGGCCGTGTTGTCCGGGTCGACTCCCTCGGGCGTGACGGAGTCCTTGAACCCGTCCGTGCCGTAGGTGGCGACGTCGGCAGGACCGACGCCGGCCTCGATGAGCGCCTGCACGAGCTGGGCGCCCTCGCCGAAGGTCACGAGCACGACGGCGTCCACACCGAGCGCGGCGACCTGGGCGGCCTCGGCGTCGAAGCTCGTGGCGTTCGGGTCGTAGCCGATGGAGGTCTCGGCACCCACGCCGTTGGCGTCGAGTGCTGCGACGAGCGCGTCGTTGAAGCCGCGGCCGTAGTCGTCGTTGCGGTAGATGACCACCGCGTTCGAGACGCCGTCGGCCGTCATCAGGTCGGCGAGCGCCGGGCCCTGCAGGACGTCCGAAGGCGCCGTGCGGAAGTAGAAGCCGTTGTCCGGGTACGTGGAGAGCGAGGCGCCCGTGTTCGACGGCGAGCACATGACGGTCTCGGAACCGGTGATCCGGTCGATGACCGACAACGTGACACTCGTCGCGGCCGGGCCGACGATGCCGTCGACCTCGTCGTTGAGCAGACGGTCCACGGTCACCGATGCGACCTGGCCGTCGGTACCGGAATCGCCCGGAATGATCCGGAGGTCGACGCCGGACTCGTTGATCTCGGTGACGGCCATGAAGATCGGCTGGATGAGCGCCTGGACGATCACGGCGAGACCGCCGGTCTGGGGCATCACATAGCCGAGCGTCAGATCGACCGGCACGAACGGCTCGGGAGCCGCCGTGGTGGTCGTCGCCGCAACCGTCGTGGTCGTGGCGGCCTGTGTCGTCGTGGTCGTCGGAGCCGCCGTGGTCGTGGTGGCGGCCTGCGTGGTCGTCGTGGTCGCAGCCGTCGTGGCCGCAGCGTCGTCGTCGTCGCCGCATGCCGCTGCAATCAGCGCCAGGGCCAGGACGAGAGCCACGAGGGCCCGCGTACGCGTCTTGGTCCTCATTGGTGGGTTCCTCCCTCGTTTGCGCCCGGCGGGCGCAGCCCACCGAGGGTCGGGAGTGTAGAGACCACGACGCCGAGTGCAATAGGTCACTGACCGGGTGCCTCCGGCACCGTGGTTCAATGGCTGGCTGTGCGCCGTCGAGACGAAGCCCTTCTCCAGGAGATCCTGCCGCCCGAGGACCGGGCGATCGAGGCCGTCGTGGCGCGCTATCAGCGGGTGGCGCCGGCCATCACCCGGTTCGCCCGATCGCTGGCGGGCGACGACGAGCTGCGGCTCCGGCTCGGCTCCCATGCCCATGCCGAGCCGGGCGAAGTCGTCGTCGATCCCGGCGTGTTCCAGGCCGCCTACGCCCGCCAGGCGCCCGTGACGCCCTCAGAGGTCGCCCTGGCCTCGGCCCTGCACGAGGTCGTGCACATGGTGGCCACCGATCTGGACGAGGCACGTCCGCTCCCCCGCGAATGGGTCCCCGACGCCGACGAGCCTCCCACCGACGACCCCATTCCCCTCCTCGACGCACTGTCGCGCGCGGGCGGGCCCGCCGCCGAGGCGATGTTCATGGCCCTCGAGGACGCCCGGCAGGAGACCCAGAACCTCGACGCCTACCCCGGTGCCCGCTCCGTCCTCGCCGACCTCTACCTCGCCGCCGTGCCGGCGGCCATGGGCCGCGCCCGGCCGA